>CAYQJV010000048.1:0-11174 GCA_964417925.1 uncultured bacterium
GGTGATCGGGCTTTTCCTTTAGTGCTTCGTTTACATATGCCAATGCACTCTCTTTCCAACCTCTATAAGCTAAGATTAAACTTTTAACAAACAGTGCTTCTGCATTTCGAGGTTCTTTCTGCAATACATCTTCTATAAGAAAATCTGCTTCTTTTAAGATTGGGCTGTTGAGTGCGGTTATCAGGTGTAACATACAGTATGCTGCCTTTATCTTAGGAGAAGAAAACTTGGGATTAAGGGAGTAGGCTTTTCTGTAATTCTTAATTGCCTCTTTATACCGTCCCAGTGATTCGTATGTAAGCCCCCTCAGATACCAGAGATCTGGATTTTTAGGGTCTTTCTCTATCGTCTTGTTGACTATTTTTAGAGCCATATGGAAGAACCCGAGATCGAGATATGAGTATATGACCTCTTTTATAATCTCCACCATAGGTTATCACTACCTACCAGAATAGTGGGTTGTTATGCTGGTTCTGTTGTGTCCAAGCTCTTGAGCAACTATTTTAAGAACTAGTTCCCTGTCCCCCACTTTTTTTTTATCTCCTCAATCCTTTCCCTTGCGAAGTTTGCCCTCAGTCCATGAGGGCCGAAATAAGTCTCACCCTTGTTCACCGTTTCAAAGACTCTCTTGAATTCTTTTGCATAAGATTCCCTGAGTAGTTTCCAATCCACCTGTTTCATCGCCTCCTTCACGGTCTCCCATGCTTTCCTGCCTGCCTTAATCCTTTCCTTGGGCAGTGTGGTGATCTTCCTTACTCTCCCCCCTTTACCTTTCACAATGTAGCCATCCTTTGTAAACTTCACTTTCTTGATTTCACCTACACGGAGCCCGACTTTGTATTGAAGGATTGCCATAGATCTGAATGGTTCGCGCATCCTGGAGATGATCCTTTCAGGGTTACTGTATCCGCCGGTGACAGGTTGTGGGGGGCGTCCCTGGATCCATATCTTCTGGTAATTCTTCGTTATCCACTCCACAGCTGGTCTGTATCCTAACCAATTCGCGAAGTTCTTCACCGCTGCCAAGTGGTTTTTGATGGTGGACTGGGAGAGTCTATCCTTCACGAGAGACTGGAAGTAAGCCCTGAGATTTCCCTTTGAGATGGTGTCTTTAACGGTAGTTATTCCTCTTTCACGGGAGAAGTCCTTTAATCGCCCCAGGACTCTCTTGTGCATGTTCAAGTAGCTATAACTGTGAATGTAGGGGGACTTTCCGCCGTGCTTCTTTTGAATTTCTCTCCGAGATACCCCGGGTTTAAATGCTTCTTTGATAAATAATTCAATACCCTTAGTGAAGGGCGTAGATGGATGGAATCTCATGAATTTTCTCCTTCTTTAAAATATTTATAATCAAACAACCCGCTCGTGCGGGCTCTAACTGTTAAGATCCACCTATCCCCGTTTAAACATTTAAACGGGGGTGCCTGCACTTACGGGGGCAGGCCTGAATCCCCAGACTTACAGGAAATCGCCTGTAAGCCCGAGAATTCACCCGTGGTACCTGGAAATCTCCAGGTACCATTGTTACATCTAAAAAGTTTAGATGTAACATGTCTTTATTATACCCCTTTTTGGGAAATTTGTCAAGACGGGAACGGAATTTATTCCGTTCCCGTATAGATCATCACCTATCTTCTCCCCCCTTCACGAGGGCCCTCGTGAAGGGGAGTGTGAATGGATCTTCACTACAGGGTGAATGATGCTTCACAGTTGTTGGAAGATTACTTCACAGTTAAAAGCCCCCTAACACCTGAACATATAAACACACCCATAGAAGGACAGGGGAAGTACTCTCAGACGATATCCTTCTGCCCTTGCCCATGACACTTGCCGCACTTCTCGCCCAGGGAGACACCTACAACCCTCTTAGGGACCGTCCACCCCCCTCCCTTAACAACAGGGAGGGGGGACGGACGGTTAAGGGTGCAGTATCCCGGGTAAGAGTGGGCAAGGGCAAGGCAGGACAGGGAGAAGGAAACCGCCTGAGGGTGTTCCCTATCCTTTGGGGGTGCTTATACGCCGGTGTTGGGAACTTTAACTGAGAAGAATCACCAACAACCCGAAGCATCGGGTTGTTGGTGGCATCCTCCCAATCCTAACGGATTGCTTCGGATGTCGAAATAAGGTTATTTTTTAACTTTAATCGTTATTAAACTAAAAAGTTATTTTGTTATTTTTTCGGACTCCCGTTCACCTTCGTGAACGGGAGTGCTGTTTGCCGTAGGCAAACAGAGGACTTTCTGAGGTGGTTAAGGTTGGTCTGAGTGGGTTTTGAGGGCCCACAGTGGTTTTGCTTACCCTGCCTTTATATATAGAACGCTATAAATAGCTATAATAGCTATAATAGCTCTCCGAAATAAATTGTGTTGAAATTTCAATAACTTAGGCCCACTTTTCTCGGATAAAATACCCACTTTTCTCGGATAAAATACCCACTTTTCTCGGATAAAATACCCACTTTTCTCGGATAAAATACCCACTTAGAGAAATTGTAAAAATTGACAAAATTGAAAAATTGGTTTATAACAGAAACTATGAAAAAGCTTAACCTTAAAAAAGAATTCTTAAGTGTCAGAGAGATATCTGAGGCATTGGGAGTGTCGCGGTATGTGATATATAGACTGTTGGAAGAAGGAGAGCTGAAAGGCTACAGACTACCCCGAAAGTGGCTTGTGACACGGGAGAGCCTTGAAAGATTTTTGGAGAAGGCGAATATAAGGAGAGAGACAATTGCGGAATAGCCGAGTTCCCAATCAATTAGAGCTATTCAAGACTCCGGTTAAGATAGAATTGCACACTATACAGGTTCCGTTCTTCCGACTGGATAAGAGGCATGGAAGCAAATCAGATTTTCCACCCCTACCATGGAAAGGTGGTGGTGTTTTGATACCTGTCCATATGCCTGGATATTCCGCTAAGAAGCTTTTTTTCACTATGTTTAAAAAAATGACTGAAGATATTAAAAGGTATGAAAATCCCAAGATTCCGGTGGAATTCAGTTCTAACTCAGAACTTAGGTCAATACTCGGCAAGCAGAGTATAAACTACCTGCGGAAGGTTGCCCATGACTTGGTAAAGGCCACTTTTACCCAGGTAAAAGTTGTGAAGAATGTTAAGACCGGTAAATTTCTTGAGAGTTACGAACATATTGCTCTTGTTAGAAAAATAGTATTGGTAGGTGAAGAATACTACGACCTTGAAGAAGCGCGACATAAAGTTGCGGACAAGGTTTTGGTATATCCTGCAGAGTGGGTTATAGACAATATTGATCAGTTCTATGTACATACGATTGATTGGGACCTATGGAACAACTTGCCCCCCATAGCTCAGAGGCTTTACGAAATTCTAAGCTTCAACTTCTATGCGAATAAATTGAAGCCCGTGCGGTACAACTACAGCACTCTTGCGTATATTATCCCCATGAGCCGGTATAAATACCTTTCTGATATTATGAAGGCGATTAAACCTCATTTGGATAAGCTGCTCGAAATAGGCTATCTTTCTGATGTCAAGCACGAGCAGATTGACAAGCACGACTGGAGATTTACCTTCTACCCCGGCAGTCTTGCACGAGAGGAAATAAAGGAACTTGCCAAGAGGAGAGAGGTAGCAAAAGCTATCGAGGGAAATAAGAAAGACAGTAAGAAAGAGGTTACGAAAATTCTCAATGAGATGCCGGATTTACCAGATGTTGATGCTGATGATATAAAGCTCATGGTCCAGGACATTCTTGAGGTTACGAGAGACAGGCACTCAAAGAGGTTCTACGAGCTTGTTGCAAGGAAAGTTCCCCACGAGAAGTTGAGAGAGTTGTTGAGTGTTCTGAAGGCTGATTATCTCGTGGAAGGCAGGAACAAGAAGTCCCCAGGAGCCTTGTTTGTTGGTATGGTGAAGGAGTGGGCGAAGAAAGATCATTAACAATTTTTTATCTTGACTTTATAATTTTATTTGTTTGGTGATGAAATAGTTGAATATGACAGTAGCAATTGCAGCGCTTAATAGGGTATCAGTTGCTATATCTACGGATACTTTTTCTTACACGAGAAATAATGTGTTTTACAGTGGTGGTAAAGCTTACCCGCTTTCTTCCCAGAATGTACCAGTGGTAGCTGTAGTTACAGGAAATACATATATTTGCGGATTTCCACTAGTGTATTTTATTAGAAAATATGCAGCAAACAATAGGGTTTTTGGAACGTTGGAAGAATATGTGGCAGATTTTGAAGAATACTTAAAAACTGAGATTCCTAGGGTTTGCTCAACTAACCTGCAAATAACAAGGAATCTCAGTTTTTATTTACATTACTATAAAGATTTTTTGAGTATGAAATTAGCGTCAGGACAATTTATCAGTTGGTCAGACATTTATAAGCAAGAGAAAAAGTCTTGGGATAAACAAAGAAGTTTGCCAGGGATTCCGCGAGAGCCTGTTGTTAATGACTATATAAATAACCAAGTCACTGATTATCTAAAACAATTGGGCTTAGAAACAGATAAGCAAAAACGAGAGGGACGGGTGTTATTCAAACAGGTGTTGTCTAAGGAGCCTCATGAAGATTTTTATCAATATCTTTGTCGTTTTTCTTTACTACCCAAAGTGTTCATTTTGGGATTTGGTGATAAGGAGATTTATCCATCTGTCTATAGGTTGATTATTTATTCTGTGTATTTTTCACAAATGTGGAATAAACGAGAATCCTTATTTAAAGGGACTGCAGAATCATCTGCAAAAGTACTCGTTCTAAGCCCTGAATATAGCAATATATTAAGCTCGTTTATTTTTGGATTTTCGGAATCCATGGAATACAAGGTGTACGAGCTTTTTGAGGAAGTAATAAATAGATTAAGTGTGAAGATAAGTAACTCAAAAGAGAGAGAGGCTCTAAAAGATAAGTTAACAAGGTATGTTTATGATAGTTTAATGACATATAAGAATGATTACAAAAACGATTTAGAGGGAAGATTAAATACCCTTTTACCCCTACAGCTGGCTAATTTTACTAAAGCTTTGGCATTCCTTATATTCCAGGATCCCAGGGAGGGATTAGGGCAACGGGTTGTTTTTCATGATCATTTTATAGAAACTATCTTGCTAAGTCATTCATACGGGATTAGTGTAATACAATAATATTTTTTAGATATCATAGGGATTGTAGAATCTCTTTACTCTTCCATTATTTCTATACCACCATTGATATAAAGCATATGCTTTACAGTAGGATATATATAAGAATCTGTTAATCTCCATGCATAGCTTATTTCTACTTTATTCTTTGCTCTTTTGTACAGAGCGATATTGTCTCCGGCGTTGGTTTTACTTAAGTAATAAAGACCGTCTATATCCTGTAATTCTTCATGGATCAAGTAAGATAAGTACCGAGGAAAAGTATATGAGATTCCTAAAATGTGTGAGAGATCCACTCCCAAGCAATGGAGGACAGTATGGTTTGTAAGGTTAAGTAAATTAATATCTTGTTTTACTGAAATCTGGAGCAGGTTAAATTTATTTACATCTTCTATGGGCATATGCATTATGGATTCTTTATCTTGAGCTGGGTAAAATTGTATTTTCGCTCGTGCAAACGTTTCCAGAAGTGCAACCACTAGGTCTATGCTCAAGTATGATACTCCCAATTTATGATCTTTGTCCTTCTGTATATATACAGAAGGAAAGTTAAAGCGAGAGCTATCATCCGTGCTGAAGTGTAGGCTATTTACGCTGTGTTTAGCTTTCTGAATCCTGTATAAAATTGTCTTGTTGTTTATCACTTTGATACAGGGGAATTTACCACTCGACTTTAATTTATTTAAATTATCTATACCCTGTGAAACCACATATGGGAATTTTGCTTCTAATTCTTCTTTTTCTCTTTTTCCTAAGTCTTCATCTTTCTTAAGATCTTTTTTGAAATTTTTTACTAATAGCTTCCTATCCAACTGCACATTACACTCCCATTTCGCCAAAACTTTTTGCTGCCCTTTCAACCTTTTTTATTTCACCAGCACGTAATAAATCGATGGGTTTTTTACCACCTAGTCTAAGATTTTCAGAGATTAGAAACTCGATTTTAAAAGGAGTACTCAGATTCTTTTCATCTAATATTTTCAAGATCTTATCCAAGCCTCTTACTATTGTACCTTCTGGTGTAAATTGAAATCTTGGATATACGTATTTGTTCCCCCTCTTTAATGCTATAATTTGATTATTGTGTATCTTTTTAATTACGGCTTGGCGAGTTATATGTAACATTTCACTTACCTGATCAGTATCTAAAAGAGGATGTATTTTATCCCAAAAGTCTTTCCAAGACGACTCTTTTCCATCTTCTCTTTTCATTGCTATATTGGTCAAAAAGGTGTCCAATGCTACTTGTACTTCTTCGCTTTCTAACTTTTGTTCTAACATTTCCAAGGTTTCTACGTTTTCTATGTGAGAGATTGCTTCATACACGTGGGATATTGCCTTAACTAATATTTTTTTTCTGAGTGTATCCTTGAACTCCTCTCTTTTTTTCATATCCTCTAGATGTTGATAAAATGGATTCTTCTTTACTTTTTTATTTTTACCCATTGCTTTTTACCTCCTATGATAAGCTGAGCTATATAAGGGTTTAATTTTGTCATTATACTAATCCCTTTTTATCTGAATGGGTAATATATTATAAAGTTGTTTTAGTTGTTTGTCAAGTATTTTTTAAACTTAATCAACCGATCACTTTATTCTATTTCTTATCCTCTTTTTTGCAAGATAATATACATTATCTTGCATTTTGCTAAAATAACTTTATAATATCTCCATGAATTTGGCTTCAATCAAGGCTTTTGAAAATGCAAAAATTTGTTTCTTTATAAGTTATCTTGCAAAATTTGCAACCCGAATTTTACCGGTACCCGGGTACCGGCTACTTCAAAAAGAGGTTACCCCCCATTACTGTGCAGGTTTTTACAAAAAAGACCCTCTTAAACGGCGTATACGCGAATTTTTGGAAGGAGGGATATATTTATATACCCCCATGAGAGATCTCCCTTAAAATGGAGCTATATGGGGGTATGATTACACATTTTGAAGGGAGGATGTGATGTTTAAATTAGATCTGGATGGGTTTAAGGTACACCTTATTTCAAGAGGGGCGTCTCCCAATACCATAAAAGGTTACATGGGAGATCTTGGCCAATTTCAGGAATTTCTATCCAGAAAGCCCGACATACAGAGTTGGAAGGAAGCCGTTGAGAGGTGGTTAAGCAAGGGCCACCTTAAAAAGAGTACCAAAAAGAGGAAGTTTGCAGCTCTGAAGGCTTATGCAAAGTGGAAGGAGATAGGAGAAATTTTGAGCATGGAAATGAAGTGGGGCAGAGAAGAAAATCTTCCGAAGGTATTGTCCAGCGACGAACTTAAAGAGTTCCTGAGGGAAACAAAAGTTTATGCATCTGAGAAGTCAGATTATTTTTTGGTTCCGGCTGTTTACTTGATGGCCTACTTGGGTCTCAGGATCAACGAGCTGTTAGACATTAGGGTAGGTGACGTTAACCCGAAAACAATGACCATAAGGTTGAGAGGTAAGGGAGAGAAGGATGCAGTCTTGCCCATACCCAGGGGATTAAAGAAGATTTTGAAGAACATTTTTTTAGTGTACAAGAATGCCCCAAAAGATATGCGATTGTTTCGCTATTCTTACCACACTCTATACAGGAGGATAAAGGAAATAGGGAGAAGGATAGGCAAGGAGATGGCTCCTCACACTTTAAGGCACACGACTGCTACGGAGATGCTGAAAAGGGGCATAAATCTGAGGGTGGTCCAGAAGGTCTTGAGGCATGCGAGCATTTCTACGACTCAGAAATATATACATTTGACAGTTGAAGATGTAAGGAAGGAGGTAGATAAGATTGGGTGGGGAGAAGATTAAAGAAAAGTTTTTCTTTGCCTTTGCTATATTAGCCAAAGAGGAAGGTTAAAGTTTATACTTTTTCCTAATTTTCCGTAATTTAGTGATGTGAAATTCTTTTACATCCGTACTTTGTTTAAAATCTTCAGTCAGATTCTCTGTGTATTTTTCAATAAATTCTTTGAGGTCTGGAACAAATCTTAAGTAATATTTTAAGGAAGGTATTATCCCATTGGGTATTATTTCTATGTTATACCGGCGTTTTATTTTATGCACCAGATCAAAAATTTCTTCTTTTTCTTCCTCTTTGAAATTAGGTTCTGCCGTAGTCAAAATATAATACCTTTTTACAGAAGTGTCTTTTACCTTTTTGAGAATGTCTAAGATCATTGTTTTATCTATGGGAATATTATGCTTTATTTCAACCACTTCAAAAGGTGTACCGTCAGAATTATACACCTCTATATCTCCAAATCCTTTATACCTGTCAGATGTAGTGTGGGTCTTTAAAGGTGCTAGGATTTTATTTTCATAAAGTTTTACATTTCGCATAAGAATTTGATAGATAGAGTATACTGCGATTACAGGTAACCTGGAAGCCATTTTTTCAGAGAAATGTTCTTTTAGCATATTGATTATTATGTCGATCGTCAAAGGAGAACCTTTTCCCCCATCTATTCGTTTAAAGTTAGAGATAATTTGCATTTCTTGCTTGTATTTTTTCAACAATAAGTACAATAAGGCCATTAGGTACTTTTGGGGATCTGCCTGGTTTTCCTCAATATCTTCTAAAATTGACAAAAAAGCATACTTTACGTCTTTATTCCTTATTTTCCCTGGAAAATCTTTTGTAAATGGACGTGGTTGCTCAATTGATCTTGTCAACCATCCGCTTTCCTTGGGAGCAAATCTCGGAAAATGTTCTTTTAGCCATGGAGTTACCACATTAGTATCAAGACTTCGCCCTGCGTATCCTCCGTCAAATTCATCACGATGCAGTCTTACATCTTGGTTGGGGGATTCTATCTTTTTAAGAAGTGAAGTAACGACCACTGCAACTACGGATTTCTGTTTTTCTATATGCTGAACCAAGATTTCTAACCACTTACGTTGAACATCGGAAAGATTGGTTAGGATAGTGTTATCCTTCTTCTTGTAGTATTCTAGCACTTTGTCATAAATGTTGTCCAGAATATTTCTGAACGTATCCCACTCTGTCATAAGAGCCACTCCTGTATATATTCTCTTTTCACTTTAGCAATTCTTTCTTTTGCATATTCACAGTATTCAGGATTTATCTCTATTCCTATAAAGTGTCTTCCCATTTTTTTCGCTACAACTCCTGTCGTACCTGATCCCATGAATGGATCTAATACAATGTCTCCCTCTTTGGTCAGTAATTTAAGGAGTTCTTGGATTACATACTCAGGATAAACTGCAGGATGAATATTCCCTTTTATTGTTTCGACAGGTGATTCTATCACATCCTTTTTTATAGATTTTCCGTGTATCCTTATTATAGTAAAACCATCACGCTCTATATGTATTTTCCTACCCCCTTCTTGACCACCATAAGGCATAGCATGGACGCCTTTTATTTTCATCCTAAAACCTTGTATTTTCCCCTCTTTCACTTCTCTTATTACTTTCTCTAACTCCAATTTAGCTAAATTCTTCTGTTCTTGTGATAAACTCGACTTTTCAATAAGCTCAAAATATTTTTTGCCTACATTGTTACCGTTCCTGCTTCTCTTGGAACGGACAAAGTCAATATGGTTAAGAAAAGCTTCTTTGTTGAAAAAATACTCATTAGATTTAACAAATATAAAAAAAGGCTCTGTAGAAGGTATCAGCTTTCTTTTATCTTGCTTAGGCACTGGATTTAACTTAACCCAAGTAACCTCATTAATAAGTTTAACTTTTGTTCTCTTAATTGCTTCAATTGCAAATCTATAAGGAACTAAAAGTAAGCTTCCGTTCTTGTATTTATCCCCGATGTTAAAAACAATACTTCCTGTACTTTTTACTGCTCTTACGCACTGTTCAAAAATAACCATAAGATTATCAATGTACTCTTCTACTGTTTTCTCGTTTCCAATTCCTATTCCACCATAATCTCTCTGGTTATAATACGGTGGACTTGTTATAACTAAATCTATACTATTGTCAGGTATATTTTTTAATACCTCAGCAGCATCTCCACATATTATTCGGTCTACGTAATCTTTAATTTTGTCCATTACGGTTATTCTCCCGGGTTCTTCGTCTATCTATTGCTTTTACCCATTGAAAAAATATTTTCTCACTCCTTTTCCTTATTTCTTGCAAATTCCCTTACCGCCTCCACCACGATCCTGGATATCGAGGGATATCCCCTTTCCGCCTTCAGCATCCACAACGTTTTAATTATATCCTCAGGAAGTGAAAGAGTCACCCTCTTGTGTTTCACCTTCTTTTCTTCAGAAGACTTGCCGGCAATTTCATCTATGTAGCTTGTTCTTCTTGGAGTTTTAATTCTTTCCCCTATTTTCTTAATGTCATCTTTTTTTATACTCATTTCATCCTCCCAATAATTTCTTCTACTATACTCCTGAATTGTTTTGCTACTTTGTGGCCCGGGACATGGGTCCAAATGGGTTTACCGAGGGCCACCGCTTCACGAACTTTTATGGAATGAGGTACCTCCCCTATTATGAGATCTCCATACTGCTCCTTTAAGCTCGTGGCTACCGTCTGCCCCATGGTGGTTCTTCCAAGCTGTCCCATTATGACTATACCCACTATTTCTGGTTTCGTGTTAGCGTATTCACCTATCTTCTCTATGGTTTCCAGGAGATCCTGAAGTCCCAGGGATGCGTAAACGGAAAGGTCCATAGGTACCACGACATGAGATGCAGCAACGAGAGAATTGGCAGTAAATAAGCCAAGGCTCGGAGGCGTGTCAACTATCACATAATCGTAGCTCTTGCCGTGGAGATACTTTTTGAGCCGGAAAAAGTTTTCAAACCTGGTATCTGTTTCGAAGCGTGAAAGCCTTATATCACTTCCGAGAAGATCCAACTGTGCAGTATCGTTCACAGTTACGGTGTGAGGTTCTATGTTTTTACCTTCGAATAACTGGAAGGTGTGAGCGTTTTCTGGTACTTCGTTCTGAAAGGTGTAGGTCAAGTTTCCTTGAGGATCCATGTCTATTGCAAGCACTTTATACCCTGACTCAGAGAGAGCAATTGCGAGGTGAAAAGCCAGGGTGGTTTTCCCAACTCCTCCTTTCTGATTAGTTATGGCAAG
>CAYQJV010000049.1:0-11146 GCA_964417925.1 uncultured bacterium
TATCTCTTTAAATGTCATATCTTCAGTTCCCTCTATTCCTTGTTGCTGTAAAAATGTGGTTCTGACTCTTCAGTGCCAAATTTCAGCTATATCCCTTGCTTTTGATACCTCATTAAAAGAACGGAAATTTACCTTTTTTGAAAAACTCTCTACAGAATCCAAAATCATTAAAGATTTTATTGTACCCCCTCCAAAGGTCGTATCATAGGGAGTTAATCAATTTGACAAAAAAAATATTCTTGTTATCATGAGTCATGACACTTATAGTACTCCTTTTTTCAGAAAATGTATCATGGGAAGTTTTTACAAATCATAAAGTAACTTATGACATGGTTTACGACGGAAAATATATCTATGCAGGTACAAATGGAGGACTGCTTGTATTTTCTCCTGAAGAAGAAAAATTTATCAACAAATATACTCATCTTGATGGGCTTCCTCATAATATTATTAACTCCCTTGTTATCGATGACAAAAAAAGAATATGGATAGGCACTGAAAACGGACTTGCAATTTATAAAGACAAAACAATCACTTCCTATCCAATAGAAAAAATTCCTTATCAGAAGATCACTGCATTAGCAGCAGAAGGCAATACAGTGGCTGTAGGAACCCCTTTAGGAATTTACGTTATTAAAACAAAAGAAAATTTCAAAGAAGATGTGGTCTATTTTATCAAGGAAAATCTTTCATCCAGGGAGATAGTTTCAATGGTGATTCATAATGACTCTCTATGGGTTGGAACTGACAAAGGAGTTATACTAATAAAGATTGATACAAAACCAGAGATAATAAAAGATTTTCATACTTCTCCAGTGGATACAATGATAAATGATATGCTGGTTTACAACGATACTATTTTTATTTTAACTCCCAAAGCTCTTTGTTTTTTTAATGGAAATAATTTTGAAATCATCTCCTCTCTTATTCTTGGTGATACAAATAATCCATGGACCTTAGGCAAAATGTTAAGGGTGGATGATTCAACATTTTATATAGGGAGTTCACAAGCAACAATAAGCATAAGGTACGGTGATAGTGTTGTTCTCAGAACATTTTTTGCATTCTATTCTCCAGAGAAAAACCCAGTTAAGAATTTACAGCCCTATTTGAAAACATCCCATGGAATTTGGTTTGGATGGTTCAAGTGGGGAGACAATAAATATACAGGTGTAGAATATGCGGATCTGTTTCTCAAAGGAGATAAGAAAAAAATGTATAACTTTCCATGTATTCCTTCTAATGGATTAAATCGAAGTTGTGTAACTCCTGATGCAGGCATATGGACAGCAAATTGTATAGACATTGGAAAGATCATAGCCCATGGATTAGGGCATTATGTTTCAAACAGCTTTTGGGAAAGGTATAATCCTTCCTATGATTCCCTTATAGGAAGTTCAATCTGGCAAATTGAAGTAGATTCAAAAGGAAGATTATATCTCGGACATAGATGGACAAAAAGAGGACTTGTGAGATTTGATCCTACCAAAAACGAAATAAAATCTTACTCTTGGGAAACAGGAATTCCCAATATAATCTATGCTATTGCAAGAGATAAGTATGATAGAATATGGGTATACCGATGGGGAGTTACAGAAATAGATGTATTTGATACCTCTTTTACTCTAATAGCAAAAATTCCATGGAAATATGGGTTTACCCATAGAATTGTATGTGATGATACAAGCATGTGGGCAGGGACCGATGAAGGAATTATTCATTACACCCCCTCTGATTTTGAAAAAAATTTAACTTTCGGAACTTATGAAAAATGGGATGATTCAAGAGGTCTTCCCACAAAGGAAATAACATGTATTGCAGTTGGAAAGGATGGTAAAATATGGGGAGCAAGTAAGGAAGGAGGCTTTCTTCTTAATCCTATCACAGAAGAAGTTAATAAAATAATTTCTTCAAATATTTCATGGATTGATGTGGATAAAGAAGGAAGAGTATATTTTCTTGAAAGATACAACGGTCTTTCTATATACGATCCTTTCACAAAAAAATGGAGCTATTACCACAAAAATAACAGCAAAATTGTCCCTGCGGATGAATACTTACACGTTTATACAGATACACTTTTCAACAGGGTTTTAATCTCCACAGCAGGATGGGGACTTTCTGTAATGAAATTATCTGCTCCTGAGTTTAATTCTCCTGATTCCATTACGATTTATCCCAATCCCTTTTATAAATCTCAAAAGAGAATTATAATTCAACCACTTCCTTCCAATGCGAAGGTGTACATTTACTCCATTTCAGGAAAACTTGTAAGAAAGTTTGAAAAAATTTCTCCTGATTATAAAAAGGTAGAATGGTTCGTTGATTCACTTTCCCCAGGAATTTACATAGTAATTGTGATAACCCCGGAGTTTAAAAAAGTTCTAAAATTCACGGTCCTTGAATAAGGGCTATCAATTCTCTTAAAATTCCTGCAACTTGAACTGCATCAGTAATAGAAGACAACAGAGGATTAAATTCACATATATCTGCTCCAATTATCTTGTATCCTACCAATTTTTTCAAAAATCCTACAAGTTCATTATAATTTATCCCTCCTGGTTCAGGACTTGTAACTCCTGAAAGTAATCCAGGGTCTAAAATATCAACATCTATACTCAAATATATTGGCCTTTTTTTTCTTAATCTGTTCTTTTTAATGCTTTCATAAATATCTTTCTCTTCCCAAGAAATACTTCTTGTCCCCCACAGAATCACACTGTCTTCCCCTATTTCCTCAACTATCCTTCTCATTACCGTGGCATGAGATAAAAATTCACCTTTTTCTGACCTTTTTCTTAAATCAGCATGGGCATCCAGAGAAATAACCATTAAATCTTTAAATTTCTTATAAATTCCTTTAACTGCTCCAAGGGTAATAAGATGTTCTCCTCCAAGTAAAATAAATTTTTTGTTTTCTTTTGTCAAAGAAAATGTGTATTCTTCTATTTTTTTCAATACAAAATCAAGCTCCCACGAATCAGGGAAATCCATATCTCCATCATCATATACTCTCTCTTTAAGAATTTTTCTCCCAAAGTGAAAACTGTAATCTTCAAGTCCTTCACAGGCCTCCCTTATTCTTGAGGGAGCAAAAAATGTTCCCCTTAAAAATCCAGGAGTACGTTCAATTGGAACTCCTTTTATAATAATATCTGCACCTTCATAACTTCCTTGAGCCCACCATATCTTCACTTTTAAAGACTATTTTTTAAAAAATGACTTTATATTTTCAACTACATATTCAACCATTTCATCGGTCATTTCAGGATAAACAGGTAATGAAAGGACTTCTTTACTTATTCTTTCAGAAACAGGAAAATCTTTTTCTTTATACCCAAGATAAGAAAATGCGGGTTGCATATGAAGAGGAATAGGATAATGCACTGCAGTGTCAATTCCTTTTTCTTTTAAATACTTTCTCAACTCATCTCTTTTTTCTGTCCTTATGGTGTATTGATGAAAAACATGGGTTCTATCAGGTTTTATTTCGGGTACTATCACATACTCCTTAAGTTCCTTATTGTAAATCTCTGCGATTTTGTTTCTTTTCTTATTCCATTCATCTATCTTTTTAATTTTTACTTTTAGAAATGCTGCCTGCAAAGCATCTAACCTGCTGTTGTAACCTGTAAATTCATGATAATATTTCTTACTTGACCCATGAATTCTAAGCATTCTTATTTTCTGAGCAAATTCATCATCATTTGTTGTAACCATTCCTCCATCTCCGAGAGCTGATAAATTCTTTGTGGGAAAAAGAGAAAAACACCCAGCGATGCCAAAACTTCCTGTTTTTTTACCTTTATACTCTGCCCCAATGGCTTGAGCTGCATCTTCTATTACAAATATTTTTTTATCTGTTGCAATTTTGTTTATTTCATCCATATCAGCAGGTTGGCCATAAAGATGTACAGGGACTATAGCCTTTGTTCTATGGGTTATTGCATCCTCTATTTTGGAAACATCTATATTAAAACTCTTTTCTTCTATATCTACAAATACAGGAGTAGCTCCAAGATTTACTGCAGCTTCTGCTGTGGCAATGAATGTAAAAGGAGTGGTGATTACCTCGTCTCCTTCACCAACTCCTACAGCTCTTAAAGCAAGGGTTAAAGCATCTGTTCCATTTCCAACACCGATTGCATGTTTCACACCACAATAGTTTGCAAATTGTTGTTCAAATTCTTCAAGTTCTGGACCAAAAATAAAAATCCCTGAGGAAAGAACTCTTTCAAAAGCCTCAAATAAATCCTCTTTTATCTCTTCATGCTGTTTAACAAGGTCAACAAGTTTTATTTTCATCTTATTTCCCATACCTTCTCTCCTTCTTTCGCATATTTCCTATTGCATTTTTTACATACTGCCTTACCATCAGAAAATTCAAGCTTTTCTCCACACTCACACATCCAACCTGTAATTTTTGCTGGAACTCCTACAACAATTGCATAATCAGGAACATCCTTTGTCACGACTGCTCCTGCTCCTATGAAGGCATACCTTCCTATAGTGATTCCACAAAGGATGGTTGCATTTGCACCAATACTTGCTCCTTCTTTAACAAGAGTAGGAATCCATTTACCTCCCTTAGGATACTTTGACCTTGGATTTATATCATTTGTGAAAACGCATGATGGACCACAAAAAACATGATCCTCAAGAGTGACAAGATCATATACAGAGACATTGTTTTGAATATGTACGTTATTACCTATAACAGCCCTTGATCCAATAAAACAGTTTTGACCTATCACACAGTTTTTACCTATTTTTGCCCCTTTCATTACATGAGAAAAATGCCATATTTTTGTTCCTTCCCCTATTTCACAGGGCTCATCAATTACAGCGGTGGGGTGAACAAAATATTTTTTTTCCTTCATATTTTCTCAGTACCTCCTTTCTTTTTTAAAGATTTATCTGCTGATTCAAGAATTTTAACAACTTTTAAACCATTTTCAACATCTGTTAAAGGCTTTTTCCTATGCTTTACACATTCAATAAAATGAGCACATTCCCTTTTTAAAGGTTCCTCTAAGGAAATTTTGGGGATTAAAATATCCCCATATCTTATAACAAAGTTTCCTGTATTAACCTCATCAGGTTTTATATCCCTTTCGTAAATCTTTATCTTTTCAGCAGGTTCTGTATCATCAAAAACTACCATTCCTTCTGAACCTACTACCGTCATTTTTCTTACCTTATCAGGATGTAACCAACTTACATAAATATGGGCAATTTTTCCATCTGAAAAATAAAGCGTAACAAACACAAGATCCTCTATCCTCTCTTGTAGAAAAGCCTTTCCCGTAGCCGATACTTCAACAGGCATTTCATTAAAAAGATAAAGTACTACTGATATATCATGAGGAGCAAGACTCCATAAAGCATTTTCGTCTTTTCTTATCCTCCCAAGATTAAGTCTTGCAGAGGAAATATAATAGATCTTTCCAAGTTCATTATTTTCAATAAGCTTTTTAATGTATTCAATGGATGGATGATAAAGCAAGAGATGACCCACCATAAGTACTCTTTTACATTCCTCTACCATTTCTTTAAGTTCCTCTATCTCTTCTGCTCGTAAACATACAGGTTTTTCTACAAACACATCCTTTTCATGTTCAAGAGCTTTTTTTACAAGTTCATAATGAGTAGCAGCAGGGGTAGCGATAACAATTGCATTTACATCTGAGTTAAATACATCTTTTACTGAAGAAGAAAACTTTGCATCAGGATACTTTTTTTTAATCAGTTGAAGTCTTCTTTCATCCTTGTCTATTATCCACTCTATCTTAACATCCGGGAAAGACGAAAAATTCCTTAAAAGATTGGGTCCCCAATAACCCACACCAATTACTCCGATTTTTACCATTATTTCACTCCCATCCTTTCTTCTGCAGTAGGAACTTTTATTTTGTATATCTTTATTGGTTGGGTTTTTCCCTTTACTTTTTCAGGAGGCATCTCTATAAAATTAAACTTGTCTTTTACAATTCTATATACATTTTCAGAAACCACTATTTCTCCTCCTTTTGCAAGGGTCTGTAATCTTGCAGCTAAATTAACACTATCCCCTATCACCGTGTATTCCAATCTCTCCCTTGAACCTATATTTCCAACTACTGCTTCTCCAAAGTTTATTCCTATCCCCACATGTATCGTTTCTTTACCTTCCTTTAATCTTTGAATGTTTAAATTTTCCATATTCTCTTGAATTTCATAGGCTGACTTTACTGCTCTGTATACATCATCTCCATGAGCTATTGGAGCTCCAAAAACAGCCATAATACAATCTCCAATAAATTTATCAATAGTTCCTTCATGTTTAAAAATAATATCGGTCATCTGGGTTAAATAAAAATTTAGAATTTCCACAACTTCCTCTGGAGGAAGCCTCTCGGAAAGAGGAGTAAACCCCCTTATATCTGCAAATATTACTGTAACCTGTCTTTTCTCACCTTTAAGAGACCTTGTGTATATATCAGGATTTTTTAGTATCTCTTCCGCTACCTGTCTTGAAACATATCTTTTAAAAGCATCTTTTATAAGCTCTTTTTCCTTCAAATCTTTAGCCATTTGGTTGAATGCTTCAGTAAGTTCTCCTATCTCATCTCTACTTTTTATCTCTATCCTTTGATCAAAATTTCCCCTTCCTATCTCTCTTACTCCATGAACCAAAGCCTTTATCGGATTAACCATGTAATTGGCAAGTGTAAAAGACCCTAAAATTCCTGCGAAAATTCCTATAAGAGTGACTACAATTATAACATATTGAATTTTTTTTGATGCTTCCTCAAGAATTGATAGATCAATACCCACATGCACTTCCCCTATCTTTTTTTTCCCTCCAATTGTAACTGGTGCTGCCACTTCATAAATCTTTTTACCATTTATATTTATAACACCTGTACTAACTTCCTGTACATTAATTATCTTAACTTTGGTATTTATCTTCTTCTTCCATTTTTCGTCTTCAAACTTAATCTCTCCATTATTCTTTAGTTTAGCTGGAGGTACTACTGCTATACCTTTTGCATCAAGAATGTAGGCATAAACTGCCCCTGTGTTTCTCAATGCGTCTCTACATAAAAGAGTAAGGGTTAAATCATCATCTGCGATCATTGGTTCTTCTGCTGCAAAGGCAATATTTCTTGCCAGAATAGTTCCTCTTAGTTTTATCTCTTCAAGAAAAGAGTTTTTTACCGTGTTTAAAATAAATATCCCTGCAGCTCCCATTAGAAAAGCTATCAATGCAACTGTAAGACCGCCAATTTTATACCTTATGCTTATTCTCACATATTAATAATATGGCATTAAAAAAGATAGTCAAGAAATTTATACTCAATGTTTCTTGAATGGAGACTTCTTCCGAGCAATAATGGTAAAAAGATAAGAAATAGAACCCATCATTATAAGAAGCACAAATGTCATTACCATCATTATAGGTGTTCCTGTAAATAAAAGAAAGTTATACAACCCATGTAAAAATACTGCGATCAAAATTCCAATTAACATTAAAAAAATTTTCTTAATTATTGTTCTTGTAAACTTAGATAATCCAACAAAAAAACCCATGATTACTCCGAAAAATGCATGAGCAGGTAAAGCTGTAAACGCTCTGAATATTCCTGCAAGAGTCCCAAGAGTAAGTACATACATTACATTTTCTACAGTTGCAAAACCAAGGGATGCAGAAACTGTGTAGATTATTCCATCATAAGGTTCATTAAAATGTCGAGAAAAATATATAGTTGTAATCACTACAATAAATTTAAATAACTCTTCTACAAAACCTGCTACTATAAAGGACTCTTTAAAAATTTTACCTATTCCCTGTCCCTCTATATCTATTACATATGCAGTGATGATTTCAAACACAAGAATTGGAATAGATGCAATCATTCCTACAATAAAAGTAACAAAAATTCTTTGAAGTGGTTCCTCTTCATACTTATCCCTTATATAAAAATAAAAAAGCAAAAGAAAAACAGGGGCAAAGGTAATGGCAAGAATTTCCATCTAATCTATAAGCACTTCCACTGGAAGTTTACCCTTTGCCTCTATTTTTTCTGCAAGTTTTTGTATCATTATTTTTAACGGAAGATAATTTGTATTCTTATATCTTTCAATTACCTGATTAAACTTTTCTTTGTACTTATTTTTCTCTCTCTCATTCATGCTTTCATAAATTTTTAAAAGTAACCGTATAAAATCCACAACCTCTTTTTCCTTTCTATCTTTTATCGCCTTTATGATAGAAGAAAGTGCTCTATCCTTAAACCGTGAAAGAGCAAGAATACAGGCGTCTCTTACTGTGAAAAACCTATCATCCATTGCTTGAATAAGATAAGGTATTGCCTGCTCATCTCCTATCTTTCCAAGAGCTTCTGCGCTTTTTATTCTTATCACTTCTCTTTTATCTTTTAAAAAGTCTATAAGTTTATCTACCGCTTTTCTATCTCCTATATTTCCAAGTGCAATTATTATAGTTACCTTCAACCTTTTATTTTGAGGTAAATCAAGCATATTTATCAACCTTTCTACAGATCCAGTATCCTTTAGTTCTCCAAGTAACCACACCGCATTTCTTCTTATTGTATCGTTCTCTGCTGATAGATATTTATATAAAAATGGTTTTGAACTCTCGGGCATTTTTTTTACAATGTATTTTATCGCTCTTAATTTAAGCCCATTGTAAGTCTTAAATTCATTTTCAAAAATATATTTAAGAGTTTTTTCCCCATACTCTAAAAGCATCTTTCTTGCAGTCTTTACCCTTCCTATGGCTTCTCTAACTTCCCATTCCGAAGCATATTCAAAAAGCTTCTTTATCTTTTCCTCTTCTTTTAAAGTATCAAGTTCAGGAAAAGTCGCAGTAGTATTGTACCACGGTTCTTTTTTGGGCTCAACCCTTTCCACATCCATTCCTATCCCCCGTGTTCCCTTTAACCATATTTTATCATTTACTGCTTCCCCTTCTCTTGGATAAACATCCTTTCCTTGCAAGTCAATAAATATACCTGCTCCTCCAAACCCCCTTGCCACATTTGCATCTCCTTCTCCTCCCTTTTCAACTTTTGAATAAACATCATCTCCTCTTCTATCTACAAATATTCCTACAGAGTTCGTTAACCCAAATCCTTGTCCTCCTGAAACATAGTAAACATCATCTCCATCCCCATCCCATAACCATCCTACTGAAAGATCATGTCCTTCACCTTGCGAAGGTCCATATCTTGAGTAGTAATGGTCATCCCCTTCAAAGTCAAGCAGACATCCTATGGAAAGGTGAATACCTGCTCCTTGTGCATATTCTGTAGCACTATATATATCATTTCCCTTTTTATCCACAAGAAAACCCGCACTATACCAGTAAGACGTCCCATGAGCATATACCTCTGCAATATATTTATCATTTCCTTCTTCATCTAAAAGAAAACCTATTCCTCCTGAGGCGATATCTCTCCATCCTATTGCAAATCCTTGAGCAAAAGAACGATAATCTTCAGGCAAAAGAGGATGGTGAATATACCTACCTCCTGCATAGTATACATCATTCCCTTTCTTATCATACAATAACCCATATCCTTTAACAGACCCAAAACCTTGGGTAAAATCAAAAGCAGTATACACATCCTCTCCCTCCACATCTTTTAATATTCCTGCACCAAAGTTTCCTGCCCCTTGGGTAAAAAATCCTGCTCTATAGGTATCATTTCCTTTTTCATCTAAAAGAATCCCAATGCCACATAATCCTGCTCCTTGGGAAATTGAACCTCCTAAATAAATATCATTTCCCTGCTTATCTATAAGAATACCCACCCCCATAACACCTGTTCCCTGAGTAGCTGGTTTTGATGCATAATAAAAATCATCTCCTTTCAAATCAAGAATAAATGATACAGGATACAAAAACCTCCCAATTGCCCCTCCAGCTCTATTTTCATATCTATCGTTGCCCCCAATATCTATAATTCCCAAGAAATCCCTTTTGTAAACATTATCATCCTCACTCCCTATTACAATTTCTCCGTAACTTGTTTTTATTACTTTTTTAACTCTCCCTATTACTCCTTCTATAAATGTATCTTTCATTGTGGAAAAATCGGAAAATTTAGCAACTTCGTTAAGCAAAAGCACCATAAGAGATGCAGATTCAAATAGTTTTTTAAAATCAACCTTCTGAATAATTCTTAGTAATTCTATTCCTTCAAGTTTATAAGAAGTATCCCTTGGCTTACCAAACTCTTTATGAAATATTCCTAAGTAATAATCATCGGAAGTATCATCTTCATCCGTCCATAGATATGGAATGGTAAAAAGCAATGAATCCATCTGCTCTGTAGACAAAGATACAAAAGCCTCTTCAATAAGCTTTCCTGCTCTTTCTACATTAAGTTTTATAAACTCTTCAATATCTTTTCTTGAAATACACTTTGGTCTTCTTACTGATACATCAATTTGTTGTGCAATGTATAAAAGGTATTCATCAATGTTACTTTCAGAAAAAAAATCAGCTGTATTTTTTGCATAGAATGGAACATCAAGAGGATTGTTCATTAAGTTATCTATAATCTTTAATCTAAAACTGTCTCTTATGCTCCATTTTTTTTCATAAGAGAGTTCCTTCTTATCAATTCCTAAAAGGAAAAGCGCTTCATTTATATATTCAATTTCAGAAGATAAAAATCCTATAAATAAGATTGCCCACATTTGCACCTCCTTAAAATTTAGGGGTTAAATTTTAAAAAGATTATACTTACTTTATTAAAACTGTCAAGCACATCTCGCAAAAAGAAGTAAGATAACAAAATAAAGAAATTTGACAAAGAGTGAATGAAGAATAAAATTAAATGATAATGGTTTTTTTGTGTTTTTTTACCATAGACCTTGAAGTTAACCTGCAGGAAGTACGTGTTAAAGAATTTGAAAGTGATTGGTGGCCTGTGCCTTCTTTTTCTCCTGATGGTAAATGGGTAATATTTAATGGACAACTCAAATCTTATGAGTCAGAAGATAAAATATGGGGAGTTAACATAAACAATAAAAAAACTAAACAAATAATGTCTTACTCTTTTCTTTCAATGACTGCACCCTATTATTCTTTTGATGGAACAGAAATAGCATTTCACGGAGGAAAGGATGATAA
>CAYQJV010000050.1:0-10804 GCA_964417925.1 uncultured bacterium
CTTGCAATTCTTGATGAACCTACTGCTGGACTTGATGTGATAAATTCAGTGGAGATAAGAAAAAAAATTAAAGAGTTCGTCAAAAAAGGTGTAACTGTGCTTCTCTCCTCTCACAATATGCTGGAGGTTGAATTTTTATGCGATAGGGTAGCACTCATAAAGGAGGGAAGTATAATAGAACAGGGAAGTCCAAAGGGGTTAAAGAAAAAGTACAAAGTCCAAAATCTTGAAGAAGTATTCTTCTCTATAAGATGAGAAAACTCTTTGCAATTGTGAAAAAAGAGGTAAAGGAACTCTTGACCTTAAGAGTAATTGCCCCTGTGCTTGGAATTGTATTAATCTTTGGCTTTGTTGGAAAGATTCTGAAAAAAGAAGTAAAAAAACAAAAAAAATTTCAACCTGTTTACCTGTGTGATTATGATAACTCAGAGATTTCTCATAAAATCATCTGCTTTCTTACTGCCTCTGGATTGAAGATTGAAAAAGGAAAAGGTAGTAAAGAGGGAGTAATTAAAAATGCCAAAAAAGAAGGATACAAAGCAATAATCTTCATTCCAGCAGGCTTTGGAGAAAAAATAAAGAAAAAAGCAGATGCTGAAATAGAATTTTACTGCATTGTTAAAGGAATTTCTGCATTTTCTGACATAGGGGTCATTAAAACTTTGGAAGTTCTTAAAAACTTAAACCAGTATCTTTTTGAATCTACGTTGAAAGAAATTGGAATAAAAGACTTGGATAGGTTAAAAACACTTGTAAAAATAAAAGAATACACCATATTCAAAGATAAAAAAATCAATATAGGACCTGCGGTTTTCAAAGGGTATCTCTCAAGTCAAACATTTTTAATCCCTGTGGTAATATTTATAGTTATTGTATACGCTTCCCAGTTAATTGCAGCGTCTATTGGTCAGGAAAAGGAAAATAAAACCTTGGAAACCCTACTCACCACACCAGTGGATAGAAAAACTATAATAGCAGGGAAAATGATAGGAGCATCGGTAATAGGATTTATAATGTCTGCAATAGCACTCTGGGGTATGAAGTCTTACCTTTTTTCTTTCTATGAATTTGATACCTCTCTTCCCTCTCATACTATTAAATTATCCTTTTCCCCAATTTTTTACATCACCATAGGAATAGGAATATTCCTTGCCATCCTATGCGCCTTATCCCTTTCTTTATTCATAAGCATGTTTGCCACAGATGCCAAGCAGGCCCAGGCAATGACCATGCCAGTGATAATGATAGTAATGCTTCCCTATCTATTGACAATATTTATTGATTTTTCAACTCTATCTTCCGGACTAAAATTTATCCTTTATGCAATACCATTTACCCATGCTTTCTTAATCCCTTCCAAACTTTTCATGGGAGAATACAGTTCTGTATTCTTAGGACTTCTCTACATGATTTTCTTTACAGTAATAATTATTTCATTGATTGCTAAGATGTTTTCTTCAGATATGGTATTAACTGCTAAAATAACGTTTTACAAAAAAGATAAATCCATAAATTTATAAATTAAAATCTGTTAGGTTAACCCAAAACTTGACATTTTTAAAAAAATAAGCATCATAATAGAGAAGGAGGAGTATTATGAGATGGAAGTTTTCACTTCTCTTTGTATCTGCATATCTTAACCTTCTCTATTCACTGAAGATAGAAAATGGTAACACGGTGATCAATGTTGCAAAAACCCATATTTCAGCAGTTGGAAAAAAGGGGATAACCATTAAGGATGTAAAAATACTTTCGCCTCCTGATGGTTTTGATACTCTTGGTTATATTGTGAATCTTTCTCCCCAGGGATTTATCGTAATCTCCACAGATACCAGATTACCTCCTGTTATAGCTTATTCCTTCCTTTCCAACTTTCCTTATGAGGAATCCAGATTGAATATCCTGCTTGATATGCTGAGAAACGATTTAATGCTTCGTTTACAACATTTAGATAAAATCCCAGACAGCATCAAAAAAAGACGTGAAAGAGAGTGGTTAATGTATCTCAATTTTCCTGATTCAATAAAAAGTATGTATTCTACAGCAGGACAGTGGCCTCCTGAGGGCTCTACCTCCACTGGAGGATGGATAGAAACAACCTGGCATCAGCTCAGCCCTTTTAATGACAGTTGCCCCATAGATTACGTTACATCTGAAAGATGCCTAACTGGTTGTGTAGCCACTGCAATGGCTCAGATAGTGAATTACTGGGAATATCCTCCAAAACTTCATTTTGACGATTCGGATAACTATCTTTCCGAAGCTTTCTTTGTTTCACCTCCAAGAAGAATATACATTGACTGTTCTCCGGATGGCCATAACGATGGAGTAGCGGAGCATGAATATGAACATGACCCAAGCATGGATACCATAGATTACGACAATGCAGATGCAAAAACATGGGCAGAGTTAAACTTCGCCTGTGGAGTTTCAGTTCAAATGATGTACAGCTCCAAAGCTTCAGGAGCCTACACCATGGATGTAGCTACAGCATTGAAAGAAAAGTTTGGATATGAATCAGCTAAATGGATGTGGGTAGGAGATGATGATTTTTACCCTACACTAAAAGATAACATGAAAAATGCTCAACCTGCTGAAATGAGTATCTACGGAACTATGGGAGGGCATGCCATAGTTTGTGATGGATTAAAAGAGATAGATGGAAGTGATGATCAATATCATCTAAATTTTGGTTGGGGCCCTACAAGTCCAAGACCAATTACTGAGTGCTGGTATGTACTTCCAGATGACCTCCCACCTGGCTTAAACACCATAAGAGGAGCTGTAGTAAACATTAAACCTCCAGAAACCCCTGGTCCAAAAGCAGATTTTATAACTTATAATCCACGAGTAGGATGTCCACCCCATGTGATTTACTTTTTTGATAGATCCAAAGGCACTATCGCTTCAAGATTATGGAACTTCGGAGACGGCACAACTTCCACCGAGGAAAATCCAGTGCATGTATATGAAAATCCTGGGCATTACAGTGTTTCCCTCACTGTATCGGATGGAACTTATACAGATGTAGAAATAAAAAAAGATTATATTATAGTTCTTAATCCACCCTCTCCATCATTTACTGCATATCCCAGAGCAGGATCTCCTCCTTTAAGAGTAAAGTTCAAAAATACTTCTACTGGAGATTCCATCTCATCCTTTTTATGGGATTTTGGAGATGGAACCACCTCTACCCAGGAAAATCCAGTACATGTATACGAAAAAGAAGGAAGATACACAGTTTCTTTAAAAGTATATGGTAAGTGCGGTGAAAAAAATTTGGTAAAGGAAAATTATATATTTGTGGGAGACCTTTTAATTCCAGAATTTGAGGCTACCCCAATATCCGGATGTTCTCCTCTTGAAGTACATTTCCAAAATAAATCCCTCGGCAATCCTTCATCCTTTTTATGGGATTTTGGAGATGGAACCACCTCTACCCAGGAAAATCCAGTACATGTATATGAAAAAGGGGGAAGGTATACCGTATCCCTCACAGTAAAAAGAGAAGATATGGAAAATACCGTTGAAAAGAATGACTACATACACGTATATCAAACCCCTCAAGCAGAATTCAGGATAGAGAAGGACGATGAATATCAACCTTTGATTCATCATCTTACTGTAAAATTTTACGATAGTTCAGAGGGTAATCCATGCAAATGGTTCTGGGACTTTGGAGATGGCGTAACATCCACTGAAAAAAATCCCATTCACACTTATACCTCACCAGGAGAGTATACTGTAAAACTCAGAGTAGAAAATAATATGGGATGTAGTGATGAAGTAATAAAAGAGAAACTTATAAAGGTCTCCACCACTCCTCTTAATTTCGCATTATATTCCTTAACCGGTAAAAAATCAATGATTGTATATGACATTCCAAAGGTATCTCATGTAAGAATTGACATTTACTCCTCAATAGGTACCCATTTAGCAACCATAGAAGACTGCACCAAGAGACCTGGTAGGTATTACATAGATATTGAAAAACTTGAAATACCCTCAGGAGTTTATTTTATAAGGCTTTCTGCACCAGAATATGAAAAAATCATAAAGATTACATTTATCCAATAGTCTATATAGACATATACTTGACAAAGGTTAAATTTGATTTATCATGAATACATGGTAATTTTAGCATTTACGTTATTTTTTGACACAGATGAAATTTTATGGGACTGGAAAAGAGAGGGGAATCAACTACAGATTTTTGTAAACTTTGCTACAGACTCTTTTTCTTTCTCTGAAAAAGAAGGAAAATGGAGAATGGAGTATAGATTGGTAGCTCAGTTTACAGGAAAGGCTAAAACCCTGTTTGGAAACGAAGTATACAGGGAAAAAAGTTTTATAAAAATTCCTCAAAGAATATGTGATAGTATCAGAATAAAAGTTCCAAAAGGAGAGTACAATGTTAAAATTACAGTACAGGATATAAATACTTTAAAAAAGATAGAAACTCAAAAAAAACTCAAATTTGCAGACCTTAATTTTGAAAAAATCATTCTCAAAGCCCCCGACGGTTCTCCAGCAGTGTTTAAGAAGCTTACAAAAAAGGATACTGCCTTTCTTGAGATTAAGGATACTTTTAATGTCGTGGTAGAGCTTTTATTTAAAGGAAAAAATTTTTCAAAAAATATAAAAAAAACAGGAAAAATATTCATTCCCTTTGATGAATTCCCTAACGGTGAATATGAGGTGTATTTAATTGTAAAAAAGGACAGAAAAAAGGTTTTTAATAAACAGTTCAAAGTTGTTGTAGAAAATCCTTTCTTCTATGACGAAAAGGAATACGAAGAGATGGTTAACAGATTGATATATATTGCTACACCCTCGGAGATGAAAAAACTCAAAAATGCACTTCCTGCACAACGGGAGAAACTGTGGAAAGAGTTCTGGAAATCAAAGGATCCCACCCCTCAAACGGAGAAAAACGAAGTTGAAGAAGAGTATTTTAGAAGAATAAGATATTGTGAAGAAAATTTCAAAAGAGGAGACAGAGGATACCTTAGCGATAGAGCAAGAGTTTACATGAAGTACGGTGAGCCTGAAGAAATAGAATACCATATTTTTGAACCAGATACTCCAGATTATCAAGTATGGATATACAGAGACGGTAAACGATTCATATTTGTTGATAAACACGGTTTTGGAGAATACATTTTGGTATACCCTTCTATTCCATGATACTCTTTTTTATCTTTTCATTCATATTTGACGTGGATTATGCTACTTTTTTAAGTTTTTCAAATCTATATATGGTAGAAGTATACCTTTCAGCATTCTACGATAGATTTAAATTTCATAAAGAAAACGGTGAAAATATCGCTACATTTACTTTATACTACCGGATAGAAGACCAAACTCATAAAAAAAGTATGGAAGACTCAATGAAAAGAATTATACTATTAAAAAAAGAGGAAAATCCGGAAGATATGTGGTTCTTTGAAAATTTCGTATTCTTTGCAAAAGAGGGTAAGTACTTTATAGACCTTAAAGTGGTTACAGAAAAAGATACCTTTACACATCGCTTTAAAGTATACCTTCCAAAAATTACAAAAAAAATTACATTAAGCGATCCTGTACTATGTTATTCCATATCTAAGGAGCCTATATATGGAATAAACAAAGGAGATCTTTATATACTTCCTAACCCCTCCCTTGTATTCGGTAAAAAGAAACCTATCATGGGAATATATTACGAAGTATACAATTTAGTTCCTGACTCAAATTTTTATGAAATTCTGATAGAAATTAAAGATTCTGTGGGGAATAAGGTAAAAAAATTACCCAGCGTAAAAAGAGTAAAAAAGGGGAGAGCAATGCAAGATGCAGTGGCAATTAATGTTCAATCTCTTAAGGAAGGTACGTATATGTTATGTCTAAAAGTAACTGATAAATCTACAGGAGATACTGCAGTGGGTTGTAAGAAGTTTTACATAATCAACCAACCCCCAAAAAACAGAGTTGTTTTTTTTCAGAATAGAAAGTACGATACTCTATTTTATCTCTGGGCATCTCCAGAGGAAGTTGCAGAGTACAACGGTCTTACCCCTCAGGGTAAAAGATTATTCCTTGAAAAGTTCTGGCAAAAACACGATTACAGAGAGTTTGAAAAAAGAATAAACTTTGCAAATACATATTATAGTTTTGGAGACACACCGGGTTGGAAAACGGATAGAGGAAAAACTTATATTAAATATGGTCCTCCTTCTGAAATTGAAAAGAAAAGTTTTGGTAAAGAATTTACCTCCTATGAACACTGGCATTATTACCACAATAACATGCATTTTGTATTTGCAGATAAAACCGGAACCGGAGAATTCAAATTGATTTTTTCTACAGAAAATCCTATGCTCAATGCTCCTGATTGGAGAAACTATGTAGATGAAGAAGATAGAATAATCCTTGAGTCTCTTTTAAATGAGTGATATTTATTTAGTGGAATGTCATCAAATGATGAAAGTGCCAGCAGAACCTATTCTTGGTTTTTCTCCTTCCATGGGAGAGTATGTAATTGTAAAATTTAAAGACAGCAAGGATATTGGTAGAGTTGTAGAAAAAACTACATTGTCTCCTATTGGAGTGATCATGCGAAAAGCCACTGAGGAAGAAATAAAAGCGAAAGAAAGCATACAAGAGTGGGAGAAAAAAGCCCTGGAAGAATTCAAAAAAGTAGTTGAAAAACACAAACTTTCCATGAAGGTAATAGATGTACATGGATGGCTTGATAAAAAAAAGATAGCTTTTTATTTTATTGCAGACAAAAGGCTTGATTTTAGAAAGGCTCATAAAGAGATAGCCAATATATTAAAATGTAGAGTAGTTATAAAACAGATAGGAATAAGAGATTATGCCAGATGCTTAGGAGGAATAGGGCCTTGTGGAAGAGAATTATGCTGTGCAACATTTTTAAAAGAAATAAGACCTGTGAGTTTAAGGGATGCACGTGGACAAAATCTTTATGTAGATCCTGAAAAAATCTCAGGTATGTGTGGTAAACTTCTATGTTGCCTACTCTATGAAAAGGAAACATACATCAGTGTGATCAAAAAGAAATCTTAATATACTACTTTTCTTGACTTTTCTCGTTTTTTGATAATAATTAAACTACAAAAGCCGGGGTGGCGGAATTGGCAGACGCGTCAGGTTCAGGACCTGATGGGAGTAATCCCGTAGGGGTTCAAATCCCCTCCCCGGCAGGATCATTTGTAAAAATAAGGAAAGGAGGTATGTAAAAATGGCAAAAGCATGTATAATATGTGGGAAGAAAACAAAGACAGGATCAAACATAAGTCATTCTCATAGAGTGTCAAAAAGGAAGTTTAAACCTAATTTGCAAAGAATAAGAATAAAGTATGAAGGACGAATAATAAGAGCTTATGTGTGTACAAAATGTCTTAAAGCAGGAAAAGTAGAAAAAGTATAGTATTGAAAATCCTTGTAATAAACTGGCAGGACTGGAAAAATCCTTATGCAGGAGGAGCTGAAGTTCATTTATACGAAGTCTTTAGAAGAATACAACGCAGAGGGCATAAAGTAACCATACTGTGTTGCAATGGATATGGATTAAAAAACAAAGAAATAATTCATGGTATAGAAATAAAAAGAACAGGAAGAAGAAATTTTTTTAATTTCCAAATCTATCCCAGAATAAAGAGTTTTATAAACAATAAAAACTTTGACATTATAGTAGATGATTTGAACAAAATTCCCTTTTATACTCCATTTTTCAATAATCAAAAACCAGTAGTGGCTATTGTACATCATTTATTTAGGAAGGCAATATATAAAGAAACATCCTTTGCTCCTGCCACTTATGTATATCTCAGTGAGTCTTTAATTCCTTGTGTATATAGAAAACAGATGTTTATTGCAGTTTCCCACTCCACCAAAAAGGACCTCATTGATATGGGAATTCCCCCACAAAGAATTAAGGTTATACCTCCTGGGGTTGATTTAAAAATCTTCAAACCAATGAAGATAAAAAAGGAAAATATGATATTGTATGTAGGAAGGTTAAAAAAGTACAAATCCGTTGACCACTTACTTCTTGCATCCTCAATACTTAAAAATAAAGGCTTCAGTTTCAAATTGGTAATCGTGGGAACAGGGGATGATGAATATAGATTAAAAAATATCGCATCAGAATGGGGGTTAAAAAAAGAAGTTGAATTTACAGGATTTCTCCCTGTTAAGGAACTTGTTGAAATGTACAATAAGGCTCTTTTCCTCGTTCAACCTTCTGTAAAGGAGGGATGGGGACTCTCTGTAATTGAAGCAGGGGCATGCAAAAATACGGTGATCGCTGCAGACTCTCCTGGACTACGTGATTCAGTTATCAATGGAAAGACAGGATTATTATACCCTTATGGTGATATTACAAAACTTGTAGAATACATGAAACTCTTAATCTGCAATACTAAGTTACGTGAAAGACTCTCATATGAGAACTACAAATGGTCATCTCAGTTTGGATGGGATAACATATCTCTCCAAATACTCAATATACTTGAAAATGCGGTTAAAAACTGTCCTTCTTAATACAATAAGAATTATATTTACAATCGTTTTTTTATTATATCTTTTGAAAAAAATAGATGTTGAAAAAGCTCTTGTAGTTTTAAAAAAAGCAAACTCTTTTTATCTTATTTTAAGCCTTCTTCTTTTCTTCTGTTTTTTTGCTGCTCTTTCTATAAGATGGAAAATTTTACTTAAAGCTCAGAATATGAATTTCACATTTTCTTATCTTTTTATATCTTACATTGTATCTCATTTTTTTAATAATATATTTCCTACCACCATAGGAGGAGATGTAATAAGGGTCATAGACACAGGAAAACAAGAAGGAAAAGCAAAATCTTTTGCAGTAGTTTTTGCCGACAGAATGACCGGATTTATAGGTCTTTTTATGATGGTAACCTTTATATCCCTTATTTTTTTCCCCACAAACATTTTTATAATAACGTTTAGTATCACTGGATTTTCCATAGCTTTGGGAATTATTCTTGTTTTTTCTTCCTACCGATTATATGATTTTTTTAAAAAAGTATTCAAAAAAATAAGAGTACTAAATCTTGGAGATAGATTAATAAGAACGCATGACTATTTCTTATTATTTAAAAATAAAAAAAGATACCTTGTTGCATCCACTTTTATCTCCATCTTAATTCAGGTAAATATTTCAGCAATGTGGTATCTTCTATTTATATCCGTTGGGGGAAACACACCTTTTTTAAATTTTCTTGTGATAACTCCTGTAGTAAACACTATATCCATGCTTCCCATTACCATTGGAGGATTAGGATTAAGAGAAACTACATTTGTTGAGTTGCTGTCAAGATACGGAGTGATAAAAGAAATAGCTTTTTCTACATCTATTTTATTCTTGTTTTTTTATGTTGCTTTTGGCCTACTCGGAGGAATAATCTTTCTTATAAGAAAGAATCTATAAAATTTTCTTACTCTGCTCAAGCCATATAAAAAATGTAATAAGCATTCCGATAGTTGAAGTATGGTTCACCCCAGCAAGATGCTCTTGCCACAATTTCTTAATATAAGACAGGTTAAACATACCAATTTCCTTAACGGTTTTACTAAAAATATAGTCTTCTATCATTTCTTTTAATTCTTTTTTAAACCATTCTTTATAATTTACATAATGCTTCATCTTTCTTTTTTGATCCCATCTTTTTATTATTTGATATATTAAGTGATACTTAGGAGAAATCCCTGTAGTAGATACTGGAATATCAAGGTAATTTTTAAAATACCTTTTTAACAACATTCTTCTTAAATTTTCTGCTCGTCTATAATTTGGAGGAAGTTTAAGAACAAAGTTTACAATTTCTTTAGAGGCATAAGGAGTTCTGGAAAATATGAAAGGAGAGTCTATAAATATCCCAGTAGCAGTTAACTTCTGCATCCTTTCTTTAAGAAAATAATAAAGTCTTACATCTTCTCTTACATTTGAAGGGCAATCTTTTACAAATTGATACAGATAATCCTCGGGAAAATTTTTTACCTCTTTTAAAAAATCAGCTGAAAAAATTTTTTCAACTTTTTGCAGAGGAACTGCAATATTGGCAAATTTCAGTAAAAATTTCACAAGCTCCCTATCCCCCATTATCCTCCTATCAGGAAACCATCCAGCAAATCTTAAAAGATAATCTCCCCCAAATCCATTTATCGTATAATCCACATCCTTAGAAAGCATTGGTAGTTTATCTATTCCATGCATTCTGGTAATATTAAACATACCTTCGCTAATATATACCCCTTTTTCTGCCCAATTCTTCAAATATTCAGGATTCATACCCAAGTTAACCCATATAAAATTTACCTTCCTGGCGAGTTTTTCTGCTATCCTAACATCTTCTGAATTATAGGTTCCAAAAGTAAAAAGCATAGGTCTTTTTCCAAGAAAATGGGCCATTAATGTAATCAACCTTGAATCATATCCTCCACTCAAAAAAATACCTACTTTTCCATTTAAGCATCTCTGCATGCTTCTTTTAAAGAGTGAAAAAAACTTATCGCAAACGTATAATCCATTTACATGGTATTTAAAAGGATTTATATATATTTCGTAATACTTTTTAATATACAGTTGTTTCCTTTCGTACTGTATATAACTTCCTGGAAGAAGAAGATACACATCTCTATATATAGAGCCATTTCCTATAATTCCTTCAAAGGTAAGCAACTGCACTATACCCTCTGGATTAAATTCATATCTTCTTTTCATTTTAAGTATTGCCTTTATCTCGGTAGAAAAGTATAATGCATCTTTATCCTGTAGGTA
>CAYQJV010000051.1:0-10494 GCA_964417925.1 uncultured bacterium
GAATTCCAAATGAGAAAGTAGTATTTTTTCTGCTTCCATCCATCCAGCAGATGGATTTTTTACAAAGTATCCAGATTCAGGTATAAATACTCCTGCTGTTGATAAAGAGTATGCATCTTTCATCATATCCACTAAGGTAAAGATAAAGAATATCATTTCACTACAGCGAATTTATCTACATACTTAGCCTTCCTCCTGGTAAATTCTCCTTCTGCTACTATTGAGTAGAGATATATCCCAAAGGGAATCCCCTCTACATCAAAACTTTCTATGTGTTCTTCACCTCCTTTAATTTTAATGTTCTTTCTTTCATAAAGCACATAACCGTCCAAATTTAGTATTCTTATCGTAACTATTGCATTTTCTCTCAAAAATACTTTTATATTTATATTCTTGTGACATGGATTTGGATATGCAAAGGTGTAAGCAGGATCTATTATCTGGTTGCTTTCCTTAATGTATATGTTTTTTTCAGCATAAGCTATCTGACCACTTATGGTTTCTACTTTTGCTCTCAAAACCACTGTTCCAGGCATTATTGCTTTAATAGGTATTTTATCCTTAAACAAAAGTGAATCCTTGGAAAAGATTTGATAGGATTGTAACATGTTTTTATCTTTCACAAACTCAATTATACATTTTTTTGTTTTTTCTGTTGTAAGAACTTCTATCATCACTGAATCTCCTATCTCTACTGTGTCTTTATCTATTGTAAGACAAATATTTATTGCAGATACATAAAGAGTCTCTATCGCAAAGGGACCCCAATTACCAGGTAAATCTCTTGCTTTTAAAAAAATAAAGTGCAATCCAGTATCTAAATCAAGTGATAATGAATCTTTAAATATCTCAGTAGGAGAATCAGGTACTCCGTCTTCTAAAAAGCACCATAGAGTATCTGCGGTTAAGGTATCATCAATAAAATAAAATAAATGTGTAACTGTAGAATTACCTCTATCAACATCCGAGGCTATAACCTTTAATTCTATCCTTGCCCTGGAAGGTGAAGGATTAGGAGTTATAAATACCTCTCTAATCAATGGTCCTAAGGTGTCCAAATTGCCGGTTTTAAAATAAAAATCATAATCATCTGCAGGACTACCTTCTGATACTCCATTTGCGTTACCGTCCAATCCATTACCTGCAATATCCATAAGTGTACCTTTTAGGGTACAAAAAACTTTCTCAAAAGAAACAAAGGGAGTCATCATTTTAAACTCATACCACCCCTTATCTAAGACAGTAAATTCAAAATCATGTTCACCAGTGGTCTCTCCACGGAAAATGATACCTTCTTTAAAAGTGGTGGTATCCATCTCCTTGGTAAATTTTATCCACACCGGAGAATCGGGGGATACATCTTCTTCTCCCAAAGAAGGATTTGTAAATTTTATTTGAGGAGGTATTGTATCTACGATAAAACACCTGGGACCAGCAGAAATCGTATTTCCCGCACTATCAACGGCAAACACCTGCCAATAGTATTTTCCAGGCTCAGCAATATACAACATGCTTAGAGAGGTATCCTGTGTGCACGTATCCACAATTAAAGATGAAAAATACTCATCCTTTGCTATCTGTATTCTATACCACTTTATACCTGAAATACTATCTCTGGAAGTTTCCCATAAAAAATTTATCGTCCTTCTATTAGTTATCATACTATCCTGAGGTTCTATGAGTTCAAATTCCAAGGGAGGGGAAAAATCAATTTTAAACTTCCCAAGATTTCTAATCTCGGATAGATTCCCAACAGAATCAACGGTTCTAAAATGCAAATAATGGGTTCCTTCAAAATCTGTTTTAAAAACATAGTTTGTATCCGGATAAAACACCTCTACAAGTGAATCCGGCTCACGCTCCGCAAATGAATCAACCAATAATGAATATCCCATGACTCCACTACCATAAGGATCCTCTGCATTCTGCCATTTAAACTGCATTACTCGCATGTTACTCCATTCATCTACTTTATGAGTAATACACCAGATAGATTCAGGAAGAAGAGGAGGTAATATGTCTTCATTAAGGATGTAAGAATATCTGGACATTCCCTTTATAACCAGGGTATCTCGTATTCCTGTTTGAGGCCAATTTATAAAAAGCTTACTATCGGTTGGATTTTCAAAAATAAATTGTCCAACAGAACCGCATCTGTAACCTTCGGCAGAAGGAACCTCTTTATAAAAAGCCAAAACATCTTCTTTTTTCAGATAAATCTTTCCTCCTGTTGCCTCTACATCAGAAAACTCTTCACCCCTACCTTCCAACATTATTTTAACAAATACAGAAGGATTGGTTGTATTTTTATAAAGAAACGACTCATCCCCTATTGAAAGAACATCCATATCCGCATCGTTATCAAAATCAAATGTTAAACATAAGAAAGTATTTGTAGGCTCTACAGTTATTTCCTCTTTTTCCCACACATTGCCTTTTTTTAAATAAACCACATCAGCATAATTCTTTTTAATAAAGATAACATCTTCCTCTCCATCCATATCAAAATCTCTTGAACAGACTCCTATTGCCCCTGGTTCAAAAAAAGTATCGCTCATAATAAAAACCTCTCCTTCATTTAAAAGGGTAAAGGAATTACCCCCATAATCTGCTATCACTAAGTCTACAAGGCTATCATGATTAAGATCAATTTCTGCAATTCCATATACATCATATCCAGAGAGTTCATAAAATTTGACAAAATCATTCCCTCCAGTATTGGTATATATAGTAACACCTCCTGCTCCACCTGTAATGAGGTCACAATATTTATCGTTATTTATGTCCAATGTCAAACAACTCCTTGCAGGAGATAATTCCTTTAGAAGAGAAAACTCAGGTATCTCGTTGTTCTTATAAATTCTAACCCCTGAGGAAGAAGAAATTATTAAATCAGGCTTTTTATCAAGATCTATATCTGCACAACATATCATATCTGCAGAATAAGAAAAAAGAAGATACTCTATAAAGGAATTCCCATTATTCATATACAGCTTTATTTCTGTTTCAGTGGATATCACAATGTCTGGTTTTTTATCATGATTCATGTCTTTAACACATAAAGCTACTGTATTTTCGTTGTTAATAAAATGAGGCGTAAGATAACTTTCCCTTCCATAGTATATGCATGTTCCCACATCTTTTCCCATTACTATATCTATTAATGTATCCCCATCCAATTCTGCAAGCCACGCAGTATTCACATCTTCAAAATTTTTATCTTCCACAATAAAAAGTGAAGAAAAGAAAAGGATTATCATCTTTTAAGAATAAACCATATATTCATATCCAATGGAAATTCTGAGTCAATAATACACTTTTTTCTAATTGCCTGTACTCCAAAGTATCCAGAGATTATTTTTTTGCTTATTATCCATTGATCCTTCTCCTTACCTTCTGGTGTAAAAAGATAACCTTGAGAACCCTCAAGTAACAACAAAATCCCTTGAGTGGTATCCAGTTCTGTCTTTACCATAATTTCATCCCCTATCAAGGGAAGTGAATCAGGAGAAATAAAATACGATGGAGAATAAACCGATGTATTTTCTGTTTTAAGCCATGTGATTCTCAAAGAAGAAGTATCTGAAAGAATTTCTGCATGAGAAATTTTTTCCATCTTCCACTCCGATTTTTGGTATACAAATCTTGCATATTGTAGTTGAGTAAATTTTGTCTCCTTGGTAATTGAAGTATCCCTTCCTTGAGTTCCGGTTATATAAAACGTCGCTTTACCTGATAGATACTGTTTTATTACCACATCTGCTGTATCCCCAACCCGCATGGTATCTTCTTTAACCTTAAGGTAAATTATGGTATCTGCAGAATCTAATGTAAAAAGCTGAATGTACTTTTCTATATAAGTAGAAGAATCCAAAGAAACTGAATCAATAAGCAAAAAAGAATCTGGAAAAGGAATAAGGAGGGAAGAAGACTGTATAGCAAGTTTTATATCCTCTACTGCATCTTCACGGGGAATTCCAGGATTGCATGTTACCAAAAGTATTACTATGAAAATTATTTTTTTTTCCATAAGATAAATATTATATAAAAAGAAAGCTTTGTCAAATTGAACTTTTCAATAGTTCAACGCATTGCGATAATCCTTTATCTCAGGTGTTTTGAAAACCTCATTGGCAAGAACTGTAACTGCATAGGTAATTCTATCATTAATGATTTTCTGAGGGCTGATATTATTAAATCCTATTTTAGTGCATTTTACAAACATAAATCCTAAGGGCCTTTCTATTGGGCCATAGGACTCTCCTTCTTTCAATGCAAAGATTATTCCTGCAAACTCAGGACCATAAGTACCGGATGCAAGCCAGAAATGAGGAAAGTTAAGGGTATCGTACCTTAAAAATGGATATTTCTCGTCGTGAATCTCTTTTAAACTTTTTCCAGCCAAAAGCAACTGCTTTATATCCTGAGCCATTTTTTGAAGAATCTGTTTCTTTCTCTGCGTTAAAATCTCCATTTTTATCTTCTTCTTTACCTCTTCAAAAGGTGCTACGGTTTCGGGCAATCTTTCTTTTACAATGAATATAGAATATCCCCTTCTTCCCTCAGGAAATGGAGGACTTACTTCATTCTTCTTAGCTGAAAACGCCCATGTTTTTATAGCTTTTTGATATCCTTTGAAACCAAATATTTCTCTTTCCTTAGTGATAATAAAATCATCCACTAATTTTGCACGGTATTTTTGAACGAGATTCTTCAAATCACTCTTACTCTTTTTCCATTCTTCACCAAACTGAGTTATCTTCTCTATTACCTCCCTTCTGGTATCTGGAGAAGGTCTTATATAAATGACGATTTGTGCATAATATACTGTATCCCTTTTCCTGTGAAATAGCTTTATAATTCTCCATGCATTGCGATACAGAAAAGGAGATGAAACACCACCCTTTTTTAACTGTGAAAAAAGCGATTTCAGAAATTGAGGTAAAATCTTCACACTTGTTTTCAAAGTATCAAGTTTTCTATGAGAATACATGCGACCTATATCAAAGAAATCTGCCCCCTCAACTATCTGCGAGTATACATCTTCGGCGGTCTCTTTTGCAGAAATAGTATCTTTTGCCGAAGGAAATACAGGGAAAAATACCTTTGCTGTCTTCACCCTCTCCTTTATTTTAAAATCATTTTTATGCTCATTGTAATATCTCTTCAATTCCTCTTCTGTAATGGTTGTATCCATCTTCCTGTCACCTAATCTGGTTACAAAAAGTGCTTCAAGAAACACATCGTTGTTGTACTTCTCATACATATCTTTATATTCAAGCGTAGTTATTCTATAAGAATTCCATACATCCTGCCTAAGTTTTTCCTGTAATAAAGGATATTTTAGTTTTTCAGCAAAACGCATTATAAATGAAAGATTCTGAGGATTGGCTAAGATTTGCAAATATTTTTGATAGTCAAACTTTCCATCTGGAGTCTGAAGCTCCTTCATATTTCTAATATCCTGAGGAGGATTTGTTTTTATAACCTCAAATAGCTCATCTTCGGTCACAGTGGTCTTCTCCTTTTCTGCTACTTTCTCCAACACTATATCTTTAACCATATTGTTCCAAGCCTTTTCTTTCAACTCTTCATATTTCCTCTCATCAAGCTCTTCTTTTGGAACATTACGCAGTTCATCTTGAAGGTATCTTTGAAAAAGAGCCACTGTTACCTCTCTATCCCCTACCTTTGCAAGTACATTAGGAGTCCTTCCTTTCCATCTCTTAATACCCAATATATCTGCACCCCATTGTAACACAATAAGCAGTACAAAAGCCACCAATACGAGGAACATTATAAGAGCTGCTTTATTTCTTAACCCACTGACAAGTTTTACTTTTGTTTTTCTCTCTTTTTTATTTTTAGCCATAGTTTATTTTACTTATTTTTTTGCTTTAGTCAAAGTTTTTTAATTTCAGATTTTAATCGGTTCCTACGTTCTTAGAAACCAAATCTCAATTTTCAACTTTAAAAAAACGCAGAATATCTTTTAAATTAAAAAATCTTATTGCTCCATCATCTCCTCCTGTTACAAATACACTGTCATTAACAAAAACCACTGCCCTCACTGCCTTCTTATGAGTAATAACCCTTGCGGTTTTTTTTCCGCTCTTTATACTCCAAATCGTAACAATTCCCTTTCCATCTCCTGCAAGAAGATACTTCCCATCAGGAGAAAAGGTAATACACCATACCTTATCCAAGTGAGGATGAAAATAACTTAAAAATTGGAATGAACAGGCATCCCATACCTTAACTGAACTATCTGTAGATGCGGTTGCATAGTACTTTCCATCATTTGAAAAAACAACCTTAGTTATACTCCCAAAATGTGGCATTGCTTTATAAATATTTTGAGCCCTATCTATATCCCAGACAAAAAGAGTAGAGTCTCTTCCTACTGTAATAAGTGTATCTGATCCAGGCTTGAAACAAACATCGGTAACTACATTGGTATGTCCTAAAAATTTTACCTCTGTTCTCCTTTTCTCTATATTCCAGAGCAAAGCGATGGCATCTGTAAATCCAAGAGCAAGATATCTTGCATCCTTGGAAAAGGAGGCTGAGGTAACAGCGTGGTAAAAAAGTACTACAGAATCCTTAAGCTTCCAATTTTTGGTATCCCATATTTTAAAACTCTCATCTGCAGAAGCAGTAACCATGTACTTGCCGTCAGGAGAAAAATCAATATCATTTACAGTATAGTTATGTTCAAGTTTTTCAAAAGGCTTATCACTTCTAAGATCCCATAAAATTATCTCTCCGTCAAGCATACCGATGGCAAGTATAGAGGAATCAGTAGAAATTGAAAGTGATGTTATTCTTGTATTAAATCCCCTAAACCCTTTTAAAGGTTTTTTGTAAAATACTTCCTTTTCACCGCTTCTGCACAACAATAAAAACACAAAGGTTATGAAGAAACTTCTTTTCATTTAACCTCCTTAGGTTTTATTTATAAACATCAATCCCAATCCCACTGTTCCAAAAATCAGGTTGGCTCCCCAGGCAGACAATACTGGGGATAGTAAATCTGCATATCCAAAAGCCTTAAACGTTTGGAGAACTCCCCAAAAAATAAAGGAAAAAAGCAATCCAAGTCCTATACCAAAGGTCATCCCCTGCTTTCTTATTCTTACAGAAAGTGGTAGGGAAAGTAAAAGCATCACGAGATTTATAAAAGGAGTAGAAATTCTGAACTGAAAATCAACATCTTCCTGCGTTACATCTATTCCTGCCCTTCTCAATCTCTCTTTTCTCTCTCCAAGTTCATGGATGTAAAGTTCCTCTATCTTCTTTACTCTTTTAACTAATATCTCAGGAGATGCATCCAATTCCGATATAACTATAAGCTTTTTCTTTTTTATCTCTTCTCTATCTTCATCAAACTTTCTTACCACCACCTCCTCTGCTATCCATTTACCATTTTCGTATCTCCCAACCTCTGCATCCAACCTCTCAACAATCTTCCTTTCCTCGTTTATTCTCCACATGGTTATATTTTTTGCAATATTTTTTTCAGCATCTATATATTTTATAAAAAATACTGTACCATGTTCACCGTAATAAAATATATTGAATTTTTTCCGTGCTCTTCTTTTTCTTTTTTCTATTTTTATCTCTTTCAATTCATAAAACAGCGAATTTGCCTTCCTCATTATAGTCTCTGCTCCAACAAAATGAATAAATGTTACTACAACTCCAGAAAGCACAAAAGGCAAAAATATCCGATAGAGTGAAACTCCTGAAGATAACAGGGCATTTATTTCGTTATTTTTTACCATCCTTCCAGTAACCATAAAAATTGAAAGTATAACCCCCACAGGAAAGAGTAAGGATATAAACGAAGGAAGGATATAAAGATAGTATTTTAAAAAATCCAACAGAGTTACCTTGTAGTGTAAAAAATAGTTAAGTTTTTCAAACATATTTATTATGGTGTATATGAAAACTACCGAAGTTAACGCAATTAAAAAAAACTTCCAAAACTCTAAGAGGATATATCTATCTATTATCTTGAACATAATCTAAAAACTTTTTTAAGTGGATTTTTCTCATGAAACACCTCATAGTACAGTACAAGCGTTAAAGGGACAAAAAAAACATTTGGAATCCACATGGATATAAAAGGAGAGATTTTACCTCTATCTCCCAGATCCTCCCCAGCCAACAAAAGTATATAGTAAACAGCGAAAAACACAAGACTCACCACAATGGAGATTCCTATCCCCCCTTTTTTTAATTTTACTCCCAAAGAGGCTCCAAAAAACAAAAACAGTATTCCTGCAAGAGGCATTACTATCATTTTGTTAAGTTCCACGAAATACTTGTTCAATTTCTGTTGAATACTGTTTACCCTCACATTCACTGCTCTTATTCTTGGGTCTTCCATGTGTGTACACTCCCTTTTTAATTTCTCTAAGGATTGCTCCTCCTTTTTCTTACTTTTTCTAAGCTTTTTTATCTTTTTTAAAAGCATTGTAAAAGTCATCTCTCTATCTGTTCTATATTTTCTTTCTCTCCTTATTAAAGCGGTATTTAGAGGGAAGTTTATAATCAATGTCTCTGATTTCAACTTTCTATAACTCTTGTGTAATAGTTCATGTACCTCAGTATTGTAAAGTATCATCTGCATGTATCGTTCATCAGGAGTGGTCTTTATTATCCCTTTCTTAGCGGATATAAGGGTAGGGATTCTTTTCTTCTTTTCATAAACAAGTACATCATATATTTTAGAGTGCTTTTCATCCTTCTTCCCTATGTAAATGGTATAACCTGGAAAATCTTCATTAAATATTCCTTCCTCAAGTTTCACAGCAGGTTTTTTTCGTGATATATCTGCAAGTAAATTTCTTGCTCTATGATTGGATTCTGGAAGAACAAAAGCATCAAACAAAACCATAAAAGCCATTATTAGAAGGTTTAAAAAAAATAGAGGTTTAAAAATGGTAAAAAGAGCTATCCCGGATGTTCTCATTGCATCTATTTCATTATCCTGAGAAAGCCTTCCAAAACACATCATTGCACCGGATAGCACAGATAAGGGAACGGTCATTGCAATCACAAAAGGCAAACTATAACCAAGTAACTCTATAACATTTATAAATTTAACCCCCTTTTTTACTATCAAATCAACGAGCAAAAAAAGTCTATCCATAAGGAATATAAAGGTGAGCACTCCAAGAGAAATTAAAAAAGGCACGGTAAACTCTTTAAGCAAATATCTGTTAAGAATTTTCACGATGTTATTAATTATATGCAATTACTGAATTTGTCAAGAAAATGTAAAATTCCATAACATTTTGGCCGCGAAGTTTATTCTTTACTCACCTGTTCAAAAAGTATTGTAGAGGAGGAAGTCTACCTATCTTTTTCAAAAATCTATCAAACTCCTTCCCATTATCGGTCTGCACCCTCCTTATCTTATACGGCACAACCTGCATAAACTTCTCCGTAAAACCTCTCGCATTCCTGCTCAAAAGCCTCTCATAAGCAAGGAATATAACCACCTCTCCTCAACTTCTTTTTATACCTTTTCCTCCTAACAACTCTTCCACTCCTTGCATAATGGGGCTCCTGCCCAAGCGCAGAATACTCTTCCCTCCTTTAACCTCTTCATCCATAAGTAAACCGTGACGAACAACTCCCAAAAGCATCCTCTGTAGCCTCCTTACCCTACTTCCTAAAGAAACTTATCACCTTTATCCTCCATTTCACTACCTTTTTCTCCTTACCACTTAAACCCTCCATTCCTTTCACTTTCATACCTTTATTTTACTCATAAATCTACCTTTTTTAAAGTAACAATCAAATATCTTTTTAAAATTCTTCAGAAAATGTAAAAATGATGCTTTCATACTTCTCACAACAAGCAAATTCCCTTACATTGAAAACATTTCTTTTATTAAGGATTTTGTAACTACTTCTGATGCTGATACTCACCATTATCATTTTAAAATATTACATTGACATACACGAAATATCCGGGTATCATTTCTTGCAGATGAATTATGCATGTACCGTTGAACATTTAAGGAAAAACTATGGAAAAGTAGAAGCTTTAAAAGGTATTTCTTTTGAAATAAAGGAAGGAGAAATATTTGGATTAATAGGGCCCAATGGCTCAGGAAAAACCACTACTTTAAGAATAATATCCACCGTTCTTTCCCCTACTGAGGGAGAGGTAAAGATATTTGGGTTTTCAGTAAAAAAACATCCCAGGGAGGTAAGAAAATTTATAAGTTATTTACCTGAAGAGGCGGGAGCATATAAAGATTTAAGAGGAATAGACTACCTTGATTTTATGGCAGAACTTTATGCAAAAAATAAAGAAAATAAAAGAATTTTCATTGATAGAGCTATTTCAATAGCAAATCTTGGAGAAAGGATAAAAGACAAAATAAAAACCTACAGTAAAGGGATGGTAAGAAAACTCCTGCTTGCAAGAGCGCTGATGACACTACCCAAACTTGCAATTCTTGATGAACCTACTGC
>CAYQJV010000052.1:0-10401 GCA_964417925.1 uncultured bacterium
GCCACCACAAACAAAGAAACCGCACGTTCTTTCAAAGACTTTCTCTTAAAAATTTTCAGAGGCAGAAATGTGTATTTATCAACTTACAACTGTGATAACTTCATAACAAGGCCTGTCAAAATAATAAAAAAGGAAGGTGCAGGATTCATAGGAGAAATTCAACCGTATGAAATGACCGAAGAGCAGATGAAAAGATTCACAGAGATAAATCAAAAGGCAAAAAAAGACGTTGAAGAGTTCTATCCCATTTTTGAAAAAATTATAAAAAAAAATGAAAGCACTGGAAGGTAAAATATACGATACAATTGTTGTAGGTGCAGGACCTGCAGGTGCAATGGCATCAATCACAATTGCAGAGCAAGGAGAGGTACTTTTATTAGATAAAAAGAAAACCATAGGTATACCCAATCACTGTGGAGAAGGGATATCACAGTATGTGCTTGATTTTTTAAAAATATCTTCCTCCCAAGAATGGATAGTTAAAAAGGTAAAAGGCGGAAGGCTCATATTCCCAAACCACACAACCATATATTTCCCTCAACAAGGTTACTGCATTGATAGAACTTTGTTTGATCAACAACTTGTGGAGAAAGCACTAAAAAAAGGTGTCACTCTTCTAAAGAACGAAGAAGTAATATCTGTAGAAAGAAAAAACAAAATATGGAATGTGTATACAAGAAAAGGCAAAAAATTTAAAGGGAAATACCTTGTTGCAGCAGATGGTGCAACATCTACCATTAGAAGATTATTCGGATTAAAACAGGAATGTATAAATGCAATTCAATATAAATTTCCACCAATAGATAGATTTGCTGAAGATTGGCTTCTCTTCTACCATGATGAACGTTTCTATCCAGCCTATGCATGGGTGTTTCACCGAGGAATAGAAACTTCGGTAGGAGTTGGGGGTTTTGGAAATGTAAGAAGATTACTTGACGAATTTTGTAACTTCTTAGGTATATCTATGAAACCTAAATCTATTCATGGAGGTAAAATCCCTTTTACTAAAAAACCTGTTAAAATAAGCATGTCTGGAATTCTTTTTGCAGGAGATGCAGGAGGATTTCTCTTCCCACTTACAAAAGGAGGAGTTCTGGGAGCTCTTTTCAGCGGAAAAAAAGCAGGGGAGACAATAAAGGAAGCATTGAAAGAAAAAAATCCAGACATAATATACACATACAATGAAAGGGTTAAAACCTTCCCTTCAAGAGATACAATTGCCCTATGGCTTCCTCATACCTTCCTCTCTCTTACCAACGAAATGATAAATGCAATAGGAACCGTAATGAATAAAAAAAACTATACAACAATTCCATTTGCAGAAGTTACTAAATATCTTTTTAAAAAGCCTTCTTTAAAAATTGCTTATGGATTTATTATAGGTTTTATGGTTCAAAGGATATACCATTATAAAAAACATTTTGCCTGGTAGAATAATATTTGTATCCGATGTTCATCTTTCACCCTTTACTCAAACGGTAGATAAAAGGTTTAAAAAATTTCTGCTAAAGGAAAAAAAAACAACGGTATTTATACTTGGAGACCTTTTTGATTTCGGCTTTGTTTTTGCAAAAGGCATACATCCTTATTATAAAGAATGGATTGAATGGCTTTTAAATTTTAAAAATCTAACTTTTTTACCAGGAAATCACGATTTCTGGATGTATAACTATTTGAAACATTGTGGACTAAAAGTAATACCCAATCCATCAACACTATCCATTAATCAAAAAAGGTTTTTACTGGGTCATGGAAAATTTGGGAAAAACCCAAAACTTTCTCTTTCAAGGTTATTCCTTTCTTTTCCTCCTTTTGTGTTTTTATATTCACTCCTCCCACCCGTAAAAGGAACTCTATTAGCACATCATATAATGAACATTAAACGGAAAAGAAAATGTAAACAAAAGAGATTAAAGATAATCATTCCTCAGGGATATGATTTCTTAATTGAAGGTCATAATCACATAGAGTTTATAAAAAAGATAGAAAACACCATCATCGCCAATCCAGGAAGTTTCAAACAAAGAGGAAGTTTTATCTTATATAGAGATAACGAACTCCACCTTTGTTATTTTTAATAAACTTACCTTTTCTCTTCCTTTGATAAAAATCCTTTGATAAGATCTATGGGTAATGGAAACACAATGGTAGAATTTTTCTCTGCCGCAATCTCTGTAAGGGTCCCTAAGTATCTGAGTTGAATTGCCATAGGATTCTTAGCCAGTATGGATGCTGCCTTACTGAGCTTCTCCGATGCCTGCAATTCTCCTTCTGCATGTATTACCTTTGCTCTTCTTTCTCTTTCTGCCTCTGCCTGTCTTGCAATTGCCCGTAACATCTCCTCTGGAAGATCCACTCTTTTTATTTCAACCATACTCACCTTAATTCCCCATGGGTCTGTTTGTTCATCTATTATTTTCTGTAACCTTGCATTTATCCTTTCCCTCTTTGCAAGCAGTTCATCAAGTTCGTATTCTCCTAACACACTTCTTAGAGTCGTCTGAGCTATCTGAGAGGTTGCATAGATGTAATCAGCAACTTCAATAACGGCTTTTGCGGGATCTATTACCCTAAAATAGGCAACCGCATCAACCTTTATTGACACATTATCCCGTGTAATAACATCCTGAGTAGGAACATCAAGGGTAATTATTCTTGTACTCACCTTTACCATTCTATCTACAAACGGAATTAGAATAACAAACCCAGGCCCTCTTACCCCTGCAAATCTTCCCAGTCTAAACACTACGCCTCTTTCATACTCTCTTAATATTCTTATTGCACTGGAAAGAATGAGGAGAATAATAACGAAAATTACTATTAATGTATACATACTACCTCCTTTTATAAAAGATTACACTCTTTTAGTAAAAAGTCAACTATATTATTTTTAAAATGAATAAAAAGGAATAAATTGACCTCATTTAAAATTTGAATATACTTATTAATCTCTATGGAAAAAGAAGCAAAAAACATAAGGAATTTTTCAATAATAGCCCATATTGACCATGGTAAGTCAACCCTTGCGGATAGACTACTTGAGATAACGGGAACTCTTCCAAAACACATGATAAAGGAACAAACTCTTGACACCATGGATCTGGAAAGAGAAAGAGGCATAACAATAAAAGCTCATCCTGTAAGGATGGAGTATGAATTTGAAAACAAAAAATACGTATTAAACCTAATAGACACACCAGGACATGTGGACTTCACCTATGAAGTTTCAAGAAGTCTTGCAGCATGTGAAGGTGCAGTATTGCTTGTTGATGCATCTCAGGGGGTTGAAGCCCAGACCGTATCAAACTACTACCTTGCAAAAGATTTAGGACTTACTATTATTCCTGTGATAAATAAAATAGACCTACCAAACGCAGATATAGAGGGAACAAAAGAACAGATATTTGAACTAACAGAGATAGACCCTGATGAAATTCTTTTATGCAGTGCAAAAACAGGTGAAGGAGTTGAAGAAATCCTAAAAGCAATTATTAAAAAAATCCCCCCACCAAAAGGTAATAAAGACCTTCCCTTAAGAGCACTTATTTTTGACTCTATATATACCTCATATTACGGAGTTATACCATATGTGAGAATATTTGAAGGAGAGATAAAACCAGGAGACAAAATATATCTATACTCGTTAAAAAAAGAATTTATAGTTGAAGAGGTTGGGCACCTTATTCTTGAAAGAAAAAAGACCCATAAACTCTCTGCAGGAGAAACAGGCTATATAATAGCAGGAATAAAGGACCCAAACCTTGTAAGAGTTGGAGACACAATTGTAAATGACCTTTCTACATCTCCCCTACCAGGGTATAGAGAGATAAAGCCTTATGTTTTTTGTGGATTTTATCCAACAACAGAGGAAGGATACGAAAAATTAAAGGATGCCTTAACAAAGCTTCATCTTAATGACCCTGCTTTTACTTTTGAAAAAGAAACATCCGAAGCTCTTGGCTTCGGTTTCAGATGTGGATTCCTGGGTCTTCTACACATGGAGATAATCCAAGAAAGACTTGAAAGGGAATTTGGTCAAGGATTAATAGCCACCCTTCCATCAGTGAAGTATAAAGTAATCCTCCAAACAGGCGAGGAAATATGGGTGGAGAATCCATCAAAGTTTCCGGAGGAGGTAAAAATCAAAAAAATTGAAGAACCTTATGTAAAAGTTGAAATAATCACACCTCCTGCATATATAGGAGGCATAATGGACCTCTGTTTACCCAGAAGAGCAGAACAGAAAAAATTTCTCTATCTTGATCCCAAAAGAGTTCTGCTTGAATTTGAAATGCCTTTATCTGAAATGATATACGACTTTTATGATAAGTTAAAATCTGTATCAAGTGGAATGGCATCAATGGACTATGAAATAATAGGTTATAAAGAATCAAAAATAGTAAAAGTAAACATTTTGATAAACAGAAAACCTGTGGATGCCTTATCCTTTCTCGTACATAAAGAGAACGCTTATAGATTCTCAAGAAAAATCGTGGACAAATTAAGAGAACTCATACCAAGACAGTTGTTTGAAGTAAATGTACAGGCAGGAATAGGTAAAAGAATAATAGCCTCTGCAAGAATCCCTCCTATGAGGAAGGATGTAACTGCTAAGTGCTATGGAGGAGATATAACAAGAAAGATGAAGCTTCTTGAAAAGCAGAAAGAGGGTAAAAAAAGATTAAAGAAGATAGGAAGGGTTGAGGTCCCTCAAGAGGCCTTCTTTTCATTGCTCAAGGTGGAAAAGTGAAAAAATTTAAAGAGTTTTTAAAATCCTGGGGAAGTGTGATAATCGTTGTTCTATTGATAAGAGCCTTTATAATAGAAGCCTTTAATGTTCCTACAGGTTCAATGGAAGATACAATTCTGCCAGGGGATTTTGTGCTTGTAAATAAATTCGTCTATGGCTTTAAAATTCCCTTTACTACTAAGGATTTAATTCCTGGGAGAAAACCAAAAAGAGGAGAAATAGTGATCTTCAGATACCCTATGGATCCTTTATATCCTCAACCAGAGCAAAGGTATATCAGATTTTTTCCTAAGTGGTTTCCTTTACTTCCTTTATACTGGGATAAGGAAAAAAAGTTCTTTTACTGGTATGCCCCAAGAAACTTTGTTAAAAGATGCATTGCAGTAGAAGGAGATACGGTGCAGATTATAAATAAAAGAGTCTACGTAAATGGAAAACCGTTATACGAACCTTATGCAACATTTAAAGATCCATATATAATTCCTCCCAAAAAAGATACTACAAATTTTCAAAAAAGATGGTTAAAAAGGGAGTTTATAAATGATATAGAGGTAAGGGATAATTTTGGCCCTGTTGTCATTCCAAAAGGATACATATTTGTAATGGGAGATAACAGGGATTATTCTCATGATTCAAGATACTGGGGTCCTTTGCCAATAAAACTCTTAAAGGGGAGTCCCCTTGTAATATATTTCTCCCTTGGCCCTGGGAGAAACTTGATAGAAAGAATACTGCATATTCAATGGAATAGAATAGGTAGATTGATCCGTTAAAAACTCTATGAACGGAATCTATGTTCACATTCCTTTTTGTAGGAAGAAATGTCCTTATTGTGATTTTTATTCTATTACAGAAGTCTCTTTAAAAGAGAGTTTTCTATATGCTCTTTTAAAGGAAATAAAATTAAAAAAAGAAAAAAAGAAAAAATACAGTACTCTGTATTTTGGAGGAGGCACTCCTTCTCTTTTATCTACAGATGAAGTAAAAAGAATAATTGATGAAATATCCAAAAATTTTGATACCTCTTTTATTGAAATAACGATTGAGGTGAACCCAGAAGATGTAAACTTTGAATATCTGAAACAACTAAAAAATGCAGGGATAAATAGAATAAGTATAGGAGTTCAATCTTTCAATAATAGGGTTTTAAAGATCCTTGGCAGAAGTCACTCAGCCCAAGAGTCATTAAAGGCAGTAAAAATAGCAAAAAATATCTTTGATAATATAAGTATTGATTTAATTTATGGGATAAAGGGAATACCTCTCAACACATGGATAGATACCCTTACAATAGCCAAAGAACTTGCTCCTCATCATATCTCGGTTTATGCATTGAGTTGGGAAAAGATAAAAGAAAAATTTCCTGATGAAACTTTTAAAGAGTATGAAATAACAGAAAAAATTCTTTCCCCTCTATACAAATTCTACGAAATTTCAAACCTTTCTCTTCCAGGATATGAATCAAAGCATAATATGATTTACTGGGAAAGGGGAGAATACCTTGGCTTTGGCCCCTCTGCATCTTCGTTTATTAACAGTACAAGAACAACCAATGTAAAAGATATTAAAAAATACATTGAACTTTTAAATAAAAATATGATTCCAATACAACAAAAAGAATTCATAGATAAAACAAAAGAACTTGAAGAAAAAATATACCTTGGTTTAAGAACAAAAAAGGGTATAGACAAAAAACTTATTAAAGATGAAGCTTTTTTAAAAAATTTAATTGATGAAGGCTATGCATTTATACAGAATGAAAAACTCGTATTAACTCATAAAGGAAGGTTTCTTGCAGACAGAATAGCAGTGGAGATAATTAATCTTTACAAATAATCACAGATACAACCTTAAAATTAATAAATAACCTTTCTTTTCCTTTCCAACATAGAAACACCAATTCCCTCTGCGTAATCCAGCAAATAGAAGTATATCATTTGAAGAAAACTCTACTCCTGCTCTTATGTCCATAAATTCAAGATAGAAGTCTCCAAAAAGTACCGTACCATTATATCTTTTAAAATCTTTATTATTTGTATCATAAGTTAAAATAGTATCCTGAAACGAAAAATTCAAAGTAACAAAAGAATACTCGTATGAATAAGAAACAAAAGGAACAAAATATATAAAAGGTGTTCTGAATCCCAGGGTATCCTTTGCAGTTGGAAATCTTATAAAGATACCTGAAGAAAAATATCCAAATTTAGAACTTTTAAAAAAACATCTTTTATAGGAAAAAGAAATATCTCCTCCAAATCCTGAAGTCAAACTATCCCTATACCAAATCCATGGAAAACTTATGGAAAAATCATCAAAACCTGTAATATCAAGCATTAATCTTGCATAAAGACTCTTTACCACCCCGGTATCATTACCAGTGATGGTGTAATAAAAATCCATATCTACTGCAGTAGGTATTAAAGTTGCCCCGCTTTCAAAAAGCAAAGGCCTTTCAGGAGCATATATATCAAAAAACTGAGTAAACAACAGAAGTATCATATTAAAAAATGATACTCTTTAATAACTCTAAGTCAAGATTTATTAATTTTCCACTAAACTTCAAACAACTTGGAAAATAAAGAATCATCTACGTTTGATAATTTTGAGAAGACCGGGTAAAAGTGTTATTGTTACAAAAAATGCTACTCCAACCCCTATAACAACAACTATTCCAAAACTGGGATAACCTTGGTATCTCGCAACAAAGAGAGAACCAAAAGCACACATCGTTGTTAAAGATGTATAAAGTATTGCCCTTCCTATCCTTGTAAAAACCTCTTCCACGTTACCTATCATCCGATACCTGTGAACAATGTGAACTGCATCATCTATACCTATTCCTATTATTAAAGGCAGTGCAAGTACATTTAGAAAGTTCAAACCTACTCCACTAAGACCAAGGAATCCAAGCGTATAAATAAATGCAAACAAAACAGGAAGATATGCTATAAAAGCTTCTTTCAGACTTCTGAAATCAATAAGAAGTATCAACAAAATTACAGCAAAGACTATTAAAAGTGCCTTGATGGTCTCCTTTTTTCCTCTTTCCCATAATACCTGCATTAACAGAGGCATACCAGTAGCATTTTTTATATTTTTAAACTGCGAGAGAAATCCATCCTTTCCTATACTCTCCCATACATCTTCCCTTGTAAAAATATTTACAAGGAATACTTTTCCATCTTCTGATACATACCTTCTTTTTATCTCTTCGGGAATTTCATCAAAAGTTATAAAGGATGTGCTTGAAGCCTCTATTACCAAAGGTTTAAGAGTATTAAAAAATATGTCATTTAAATTATTGATGATTTCTTTTGGACTATCTTCAACAAGACCTATAATTTCCTCAAAAACCTTTGAATTTAGAATATTTTTGCATTTTGCATAAACCCTGTCAATTCCTGCCATGTATGCTATGGTTTTAATCTCTACGATATTATCCTTAAGTCTTTTAATCTCTCTTTTTAAAAATCTTTTTTCAGGAGTTCTTTTCTTAAATAACATTGCCTTTTTATGAATTCTATGTAGATAAAACCTCCTGCGGTGTTGCTCTTTTGCTGAAGGAAGATAAAGATGTATTCCATCAACAAAACTCACCCTGGCAATTTCTTAACATATCTTGCTATTGAGCAAGCTTCCTCAAAAGTTTCAGCAAGTACTGAAATGTAATCTGCAGACATTCCGAACCTCTTTACAACCTCTTTCTGAGTCTCAACAGAGGAAAGTCCTTTTGCTTCAAGTTCAATTGGGTTTGCAGTGGTTTTTATTCTCTTAATTAAAAATAAGGACACAACAAGCAAGGAGGAAATAATAATAGGAAAAACAAGACCTGTTTTTTCTATCCTTTTTGCAAATCTTCCAAGAAATCCTGCTTTAAGATTTTTCTCTTCAATTTTTTTACCAAATATTTTAAGCATTGCAGGAAGCATAAATATAGTTGCTCCTGCAGTTGTTATCACTCCTGTACCAACTACTATTCCGAGTTCTTTTAAGACATCAAAACTTGTAAAATAGAGAGCAAAAAAGGAAGCAGATGTTGTTAATGCTCCGGTTATTATACCCCTTCCAACCTTTTTCAAAGCATTCCTTATCCCCTCTTTTTCACTTGATGCCTGTAGAATATGGATTGAATAGTCTATACCAAGTCCTATTAAAATAGTAGCCACCATCACGGTCATCAAATTCAGGCGACCTATTAAAAAATAGGTTATACCAAAGGCCCAAATTATTCCAAAAAGGAGAGGTACTCCAACGAGCAAAGGAGCCTGAAAGATGCGAAAACCAAGTATAAAAAGAGCAATCACAAGAATAAAAGAAAGAATAGTGGTTATTGTACTGTCCTGCATACCTGTCTTATACTCATCATATCCAATAGAGTATATCCCTGTATCTTTTATCTTAACCCCTCTATGCCTTGCCTCCACCCTTTTTATTATCTTCCTCACCGAATCCACAAAAGGTATTAACTTGCTCATATCAAGGCTGACATCGAGGGGACTATTGATATTAAAGCCATTTTTCCATCAAGGGATCTAAATATAATAGGACCAAGAACCATCTCTCTTATACCTATTTTTAAAAGAGTCTTCTCTTTGTCTTTCAAAAAATTTTTTATCCCATAGAGAAAATCTTCAAGAGCCATCAAGGAAGATACTGATTCAATCTCATAACTCTCCAGATTTTCTTCTTTTTCTATATACTCCTTTTCAAAATTCTCGTTCAAATTGAACAAAAAAGAATCAATATTTGCAGAGGAAAAGAGTCTTTCGCTTGCAGAAAGCACTGAACTATCAAGAAGCATAAAAGCATGCTTTCTTATAAAATCCTCATCCTGCTCAAAAGTTAAGGCCTTCACATATCCAATTTTCTTAAGTTTTTCAAGTTCTTTTTTTATCTCTTTTCCAATAGAAATAAGAGAATCAATGTTTTCATGCTCCACCACTACCACTAAACCTCCCTCATTACCAAACTCTTTTAATATTCTTTCAAAATTTAAAGCAACCGGCTCATTTTTTGGAACAAGTCCAAGCCATGTAAGTTCAAGCCTAAGTTTTGATGAGAAAAATCCCAGAATAAGGGTAATAACAAAACCTAAAATTAAAACCCTCCATGGATGTTTTGCTGTTATATTTGAAATATAATCAAAAAGTTTGTTTTTCATATTTCCTCCCTTAAAATTCTTTTCTTATTCTTAAAAATGCTCCTTTATGCATAAAGGAATACTCACCTCCTTTACCGAAAGGGAAAAAAGAAGAAAAAATAAGCCAAGCTTCATCAGAGATTGAATACCTGAAATTAAAAATCACCATTCCACTAAAATCTTCTGGGTTTAAAACAAAGGAAAGATTTACTTTATTGAATTCAAGATCCCTTGTAATGTTAAAATAAATCTCATGCCTTCCCATTGTTAAAGAATTTCCACTAAGATAAAGTATGTAATCTCCAAGGCTATAATCATTCTTTCCCTCTCCATTGTAAAGATACTCCAAAAGAAATGTTGTAAGACCATCAGAAAAGAGATACGTAACTCCTCCAAGAACAATAAAACTTCCTTCTTTCCATTTTAGAAACTCACCATAAACATTAAATCCTGAAACTTCCATTGCAAAATCTGCTATTATACCTTTATCATCTTTTTCTTTTAAAAGAAA
>CAYQJV010000053.1:0-10277 GCA_964417925.1 uncultured bacterium
CTTCTGCATCAATTATTTCAAATTCATGAATAGGAATGTTCTCTTTACTGCATATTGATTCTATCTTTTCCTTCTTACCAAACAATACACCCTCTGCAATTCCTTCCTTTTTTGCATGATAAACTGCCTTAATACTTACTTCGTCGTCACCTGCTGCTACAATACATCTCTTAGGGCCTTTCTTTTTCGCTTCTTCAATTAATTCTTGCATGTTTTTTATCATCTTCCCTCCTTTCCAAATTTTTCGCCTTTAACAGGTCTATATCCATTTAGAAAATCTATTCCCTTTATTTCTTTTTTCCCTTCGGGTTTTAATTTTAAAATTTCTACACTTCCTTTTCCACAGCTTACAAAAAGTCTTTTCCCTTTATTAAAAATTTCGCCTGGAGCCCCAAAGGTTTCGTCATATGGATAGGTTTCAAGTATTTCGATCCTTTTTTCTCTGAAAAAAGTAGTAGCAGGCATGTATCCATACAATGCCCTTACCAAATTGTGTACAGAAAATGCATCTTTTTGCCAATTTATTATTCTTTCTTCTTTTTTTATTTTTCTCGCATAACTTGCTTCTTTTTCATTTTGCTTTATGGGTTTTATTTTATCAAAGTTTTTAAGAACTTCTACCAGTATTTCAGCTCCAATATAAGAAAGTTTAGTAGAAAGGCTGACGTAGTTATCATTAATAGAAATATTTTCTACTTTCTGGGCAAGAATGTCTCCTGCATCCACCTTTTCTGTCATTAATATGACAGTAACTCCTGTTTTTTCCTCTCCATTCATCAAGGCTCTTTGGATTGGAGCAGCTCCTCGGTACTTTGGTAAGAGAGAAGGATGCAGGTTTATGCTTGCCTTTGAAGGCAAAGCAAGTATTTCAGAAGGTATTATTTTTCCATAACTTGCAAGGACTATAAAATGGGGATTTATAGATTTTATTTCTTTTATAATTTCTTCATCACAGAGGTTTTCTGGAGTAAATATTTTATTTATTCCCAGTTCAATGGCCTTTTTATGTACTGAATTTTTTTGTATTTTAAGTCCCCTCCCTTTTTTAACCGGTGGAGAGGTGATTAAGATTTCTATCCCGAATTCTTTGTGGAGTTTACTTAAAGGGAAAATAGAGAATTCTGATGAGCCAAAGAATATTAGTTTTAAGTTACTATTTTTTATATACAATAGCCTCTTTATTTATTTCTATTTCTACTTTATCTGCTATTTTAAGAATGAATGTGTTATCTTTGACTTTTCTTATTTCTCCATGTATTCCTGAAGACGTTATTACTTTATCCCCCGGTCTTAATGAGGCTATCATCTCTCTGTGCTTTTTTTGTCTCCTCTGTTGAGGAAGGATGAGCAACAGATAAAATACCACAATTATTATTATAAAAGGTAAAAACCCCACTAATGGGTTAGTTTGCCCTTGAGTTTGAGAAAATATAACATGCATCATATAGGACATTTTACCTCCTTATTTTATTTTGTAATATTTTACCTAAAATTTATCTTTTTTCAAGAAAAGTGTTTTTAATAATCCTAACCCGTTATTTCCTCCACCTCTTCTTTTCCTTTTTTTAATTCTTCTTCTTGTTCTGGATCGTAGTGTAGAAGAAGAGCTTGGAATTCTCCTACATGAGTTTTTTCTTCTTTTGCAACATCAATAAGTACCTTTTTAATCTTTTTATCTGTAACCATTGAAGCAAGTTGTTCATAGAGATTTATTGCATCAAGTTCTGCTATTATTGCAATTCTTAAGGCTTCAGGGTTTATTCTCTTTTTATCTACTTTTTCAAATAATATGGGCATTTTTGCAAGCATTTTAACCTCCTTTGAGAGATTATACAGCGAAAAGTTTTCAAGTCAAATATATTTTTTACGTTACACTTAAATAGATGATGTTTTGTGAAGATTTTTAGATTGGATTGGATGTTTGAGTGATTTCTGTGTGGAGTTGGGACAGCATATCAATATGTATAATATTTATATAACTTGTGGAGCTTTAAGAAGGTTGAGGGAACTTCTATTTTCGGACAAGCACCAAAGTATCTATATAAAGCACAGATTGAATAATCTTGGAAAGGAATTTAACTAAAAATATCTTGCTTTAAAGAGACCAAATGCTTTGGGGAGGATTATTTTTAAGGGAAAGCGTAAATTTGACAGAAAGGATAATAGTTATATACTTTTATAAAAAGGAGGTAAAATGAGAGCAAGTGCATATATATTGATAAATGTTGAAGCAGGTAAAGCTGCAGAGGTGTATAAAAAATTGGAAAAACTTAAAGAGATTAAGCATATTGATGCAGTAACTGGTCCATACGATATAATAGTTACTATTGAAGGAGATGATCATTCTGCAATTGGAAGATTTGTGATAGAGAAGATACATAAGATAAAAGGGGTAACTCATACGATTACATGTTACATAATAAAGTTTGAGCCCTGAGAGTAATTAGACCTTTTGACCCTTGGAGAGGAAAGTTATGCACATGCCCCCCTAAGTATTCTTTTGCTCCTTATACAGGATGCTCGCATGCCTGTTTTTATTGCTATATAACTTCCTACATTTCTGATCCTTTTCACTCAAGACCTAAAAAATCACTTTTTAGAAACTTACTTTATGACCTTTCAAAAATTGATAAAAACATAGTAATATCCGTGTCCAATAGTTCTGATCCATATCCTCCAATTGAGGAAAAACTGGAGTTAACGAGGAGATGTTTTAAATTTTTTTCAGAACAGAATATAAGGTATCTTGTGGTTACCAAGTCGGATATGGTGGTAAGGGATATTGAGATAATAAAGAATTCAAGATGCGCTGTTACTGTTACTATAACTACGCTTGATAAAGTCCTTTCACAAAAAATGGAGCCCAATGCTCCTCCTCCAGAAAAAAGAATTGAAGCAGTGAAGAAACTCGGGAAGGAAAAAATTCCTGTTGGGGTAAGAGTTGATCCTATTATATATGGTCTAAATGATAATGAAATTGAAACTATCATTGAAGTGGTTTCTCCCTATGTATCGCACATTACATTTTCTACTTTTAAACCGCGATATGATTCTTTTAAAAGATTTAAAAAGCTTTTTCCTTATGTTTTTAAGAAAACAGAAAATCTCTACCATTTAAAAATAAACAATAGTTTTTATTTAGATGCTGAACTGAGAAAAGAGTTGATTTTTAGAGCATATGAGAAAGCTAAGGAAAAGGGATTAAGTTTTGGCCTATGCAGAGAAGGATTTGATGAGTTCAGAAATTCTCCTTCTTGTGATGGTAGTCATCTTGTTCCATGAAGATTAAATTTACGAAAATGCATGGAGCAGGGAATGATTTTATAATAATCGATAACAGAAAACAGATAATAAAGCCTCAATACTACGCAGATATCGCAAAAAGAGTTTGTAAAAGGAGAAAAAGTATAGGTGCGGATGGAATTATTTTTCTTGAAAAAGATGTTCAGTACCTTTTTAAAATGCGTTATTTCAACAATGATGGGAGTTCAGCTGCATTGTGTGGGAATGGAGGAAGATGTGTTGTGCTTTATACAAGACTTAAGAAGATATCTGTAGCAAAACAGATAGTTTTTCGCTCAGATGCAGGAATTCACAAAGGAATTTTTATCCAAAATGAACCCTTTTTTGAACTTCCATCACCATCAAAAATGAAGAGAATAAGGATAGGAAAAAGAAATGTTTACTTTGTAAAAATTGGAGTTCCCCATGCGGTGATACTGTTGGAAGATATTGAAAAGATGGACATAAAAAAAGAAGGTAAAAAGATAAGATTTCATCCAGCATTTGGAGAAGAAGGAACCAATGTAAATTTTGTAGAGGTAAGCAACAATACAATAAAGGTAAGAACTTACGAAAGAGGTGTGGAGGATGAAACTCTTTCCTGTGGCACCGGAGCAGGTGCTGTGGCAGTAGTTTTATCCATATTGGAAAATATGAAATCTCCTATTTCACTTTATTTTCCAGGAGGTAAACTCGTTGTTGAGTTTAGTAAGACTCTAAATGGAGTTTCAAATTTACTTCTTGGTGGTGAAACTGAACTTGTTTTTGAAGGAGTTTTTTTCATGTAGACAGTCTTTCAGTAACTATTTTTGCAACTTTTTTCCCGGATAAAAGCATTCCTCCAAATATTGGGCCCATTCTTGGCCCACCAAACACTGCATTCACTGCCATCCCACATACAAAAAGACCCGGATAAACTTCTTTTGTATTTTTTACGACAAATTCTTCAGCGTCCTTTGCTTTCATTGGTCCTTCCCCTTCTGTTCTTCCTGTAGGGGTATACAGTTTACCTTTTGTCTTTTTTTCCACTATTCTTGTAACCACTGCATCGTGTCCTGTGGCATCTATTACAATTTTCGACTCTGCTGTAATAGGATCTACATGAAGTCCTGCTATTTCTACTGCAGTCCAGTTAATCACTACTCCTGAGAGTTTATTTTCTTTGAGCATCACGTCTTCTATGTGTATTAAGTTGAATATCCTTACCCCTTCTTTTTTGGCTTTTACTACAAGAGTTGATGTAGCTTCCAAGGCATCGGCAACCAGGTATTCTTCCCTTTTTACATAAGGAATCTCAAGCTCCTTAAGAACTCCTTCTACCTCTTTTTGAAGGACTATCACATTGAACATCATTCCTCCACCAGGCATTCCACCACCGAGTTTTAAGGCCTTTTCAAAAATTGTGACTTTAAATCCTTCTTTTGCAAGATAGTAAGAGGCAGTAAGACCTGATGGGCCTGCTCCTGCAATGATTACGTCAGATTCAAGGGCGTTTGTCAGTTTTTTAAAATACTCCTCTATTATTAACCTGGAAATGTCAATCTCTTTTATGTTTTTCATAGACTAATTTTACTTACAACATACAAAAGGTCAATACTTTTTATATCTTTTTGAAAATTATCATTTCTTTGGAAAACTCTGCCATTTTCTTTCTTGCTTTTCTATAGTTTGGGTATTCTTCAACAGGAATCCAGGTTTCTTTTCTTTTAAAGTTTTCCTCTATTAGGATTTTTCTTTTTTTCTCAAAGAAGTTTACAATCCATGAGAGATGTTTCGTGGAAATAGCAAAGTCATTGGGCATGTAATAGATTTTTAAGCTCTTAGGGTATTCTATTTGAATTTTTTTAGTTATACCTTTTCTGGTTGTGAAAAATATTGGAGTTTTTCTCTTTTTTGAACTTACCTCTACTGCACTATAGGAGATCCAGGGAAGGTTAAATATTACATAGTTTCCTGCAGCTATCGCATATCCAGGAATTTGATAAGAGATCTTTATTATGAGAGGTTTATCAGGATTCTCTAAATTTAATATTCTGTATTTTTTTAGAACAGCAGATGGATGTATCTTTTTAATTTCCTGTTCCATCAAGTTATATAATTCCTTTTCTTTCATTTCTTTAAGCCATCTCAGATTGAATGCAGATTCTCCTGTGATTTCTCTTTCTTCGTTTACTTCAAGTGTTCCATCTTCTTTTAAACAACACTTTACATAGGAAAACTCTCTTTCCTTATTACATGGGAAAAGAGGTGTTTCTGTGATGCAATTTTTAACCACATCAAAGCCTTTTACTCCTTGAAGAAAACCAGGCAGATGTCCGAGAGATTCGTTTTCCATAGGGAACATGAATAATGTATCGTTCAAGACTACTACTGCTGCATCAAACTGTCCAATACATGGGACTTCTTTAACAAAAAATCTCTTATCCTTTTTAGGAACAAGTATAAATGAGGGATTGTACCCAAGGGTTTTAAGTACTGCATAAAGAAGATAAGGTTTATCAAGCATGTTTGCGAAATGGTTGTTTCTTATGGTTTTTACACTTCTTGGTATTTGATAATAATCAGAGGCATCAACATTGATGGTTTTTATCGCATCACTTATATATCTAAAAACTTTGACTATTGTATCTCTTTTGTCTATAGCCTTGAGAAGTTCTTTTGATAATTCATCCTGTATAAATTCTTCAACTCCAATAAGGCTGTCAGAAAGTATCTCGGTATAGAATGTAGAGATTTTACTCCAAGAAGAGCCTGAGGAGATTAATATTCTGGGTTTAAAATAAGACACAGGAGGCATCAGACGTTCTTTTGGAATTCCAAAGGTATCCTTTACATTCCATAAAATTATTTCATCTTTACCAGATTTTTTGATGGTAGGTTTTTCTACATTAAAATAGTAATAGCATACTTTTACATTTTGAGGATGTTTCAGTACTACAACCGCTGAATCAATAGCTTCTTTATCTTTTATCACAATATCAAAGAATACGGGATCGTATAAGTTATATTTTCCTTTTATCCTTAAGGCATAATCAATTATGGCTCCTTTACTTCCTTCAGGAATTGCAAATTTTTTATATTTCTTTCTTGCATACTGTGGAGGGGAGGGATATAGAAAAACATCGTCTATTGCCTGCTCACTTATAGAATGAACCGTTTCGTTCTCTGTAATGCTTCTTGCAAAAAGAAGTTCACAATTTTCTTTCTCTGCAGTGTATGTGTATGCATTGTTTGCTATATATTTTCCGCTTTCCTTTATAATTTTTTTTATCTCCCGTAGGGAATCTATGTATGTTTTCTCTTGAATAATTATTTTTTCTGCTTTATAAAGAGTAACGTAGGAAGCATATGGATATTGAATATCAATGGTTTTGGATTTTCTATAAAAATAGAGAAGAGTTGAGTCTGTTACATCTTTTAATGTTTTCCACTCATCTCCCTCTCTTTTTTTACCCAGTGATATGCTTATCAAAGCATCAAAAGGATATACTTGATATTTTCCGTCTTCTGTTACCAGAAGTACTTTATTTTTATATATTTTTTCAATATGGCATCTTTTTTCTTCACCGTTTTTTAAAACTACTACATCTCTATAAATCAACGGCTGTGAGGTAGTGAGGATACAGTTTAAAAACAAAATTAAAAGTATCAAAAATTTCTGTTTCATTTCTACCTCCTTGAAAGTATTATTGGCTTTTTGAAGTAGTTCATTATGCTTTCGCACATTTTTTTATACTCTATGTAATCGCTAACAGGTATTATTCTATCTTTCCTTTTAAAATCGTCTTCAAAAACTATTTTTCTTTTTTGTTTTTTAAATACTGCAGTATATTCAGCATGTTTGATTTTGAGATGCAAAGGGGAAGGGAGATATTCTACCTCCATTTCTGGAGGGATTTTTATCTCTACTCGATGGGTTATTTCGGTAGATGTTTCATATGCAAGAGGATAATTTCTTTTGGATAGAGATACCTCTGGGAATCTATATCTTTCCGGAATTTCTGGAAGTTTAAGAAGGTAAATTTCTTTTACCTTTCTTACCCAATTTTTTATTTCGTAATTTATTTTCATTTTAAAAGGCTTAGATATTTCATACAGATTTATAAATTGATAATCCTTCAGTTCAGCATTGGCAGATACTTTAGTTACCATTTGCTGCATAAGTATTGGGATGTCCTTTTTACTTCTCGTAGCCCAGTACCCTCTTACCCCAGATTCATAATCCCCAGTGTAGGAGCTTTCAAACTTTACCGAAAGGTTACCTTCATTGTCAACTGTTAAACTATACAAGTACTTTCTGAGATTTCTTTGAGGAGGAGGTACTGGAATTTTTTCTATTTTTCTTTTTAAAGCATTTACAGCGTATACTCCATGGTCTGCTCCCCAAAAGGAGGGATATCTTGAAAAATCCCCAGTTGCATCCAGGTAAAAGGAAGAATCATTTACAAATATTTCAGTAATTGCATGGTTTCCATAAAGAGAAGGAACTTCTGGGATTAATTCCGGTTCTTCATCGTTTGTTCCCACGTATACAGGATAAGCCTCTATCCCTACAGCCTTCAAAAGTGTTGAGAAGAGAATAGCATTATCAGTACAATCTCCATATCCAACTTTTAACGTATAATCTGCACTGTGTCCTGATACACCTGAAGATGCAGCTCCTTTTATGGATATGTATCTTATATTTCTTTGAACCCAGTGGTATATGTTTGCGATGGTATCATCTATAGTTTTTGCATTCTTTACAAGGCTATCTGCAATTCTCTTAATTGAGGGTGTTACTTTCATCCTCTCTTTTTGGTACTTTGCATACCACTCGAATATCTTGTTCCAATTAGATTGGTTTGAAAATTCCAATCTCACTGCAATGTCACCAAGAGGAGGCATATTGGGTTCTGGAATAATGGGAGGTATATTTTTGAATTCCCATATGTATGTTTTTCTTTTGTTTTCTATTTTTATTATTGGCTTACACTCTAATGGAGCATTTTTTATCTTCCATACCAAGGTGTCTTTTAATGGAATTTCCACCTCTACGCGTGATAGAATATAAGGTTCCTCTCCTTGGAAATACCATCCTCCACTGAATATTTCTCTGCTCCATGGATTAAAGGTATATCTTCTGTAAGAATACTCTATAATGTCTCCTTTTTCTACCATGGGAAGGGTAAATGATATCCATTTTCCTTTTCCAAAAAATACAATATCTTCCCTCCTTGGTTTTATCACTTTTATGTCTTTTTTTGAGAGATTTATTATTCTTCCATCGGGTTTTATGGTTCTTCCAAAAAGTACTTCTACTTTAGAATTTTCCTCATTTACATACAGATTTATGGTTGCCCAGTTTTTTCTTTTTTCTTTCAATATCTTTATTTTTGCGTGATATATGTACTCTCTGGTCCCATCTTCGTATAATATGAATTTTCCCTCATCTAAAAGCACCAATGCCCCTGCGTCTTTCCATTTTTGCTCAGCTATTTTTGAGTCCTCTATTATTTCTTTTGTTTCAGGAATAAGAGATTTTGTTTTTTCAGTTTGTTTAGGTTCATATGTAAATATTATGCTTTTAATACTGTCTTTTAAAAACATTTTTCCATTTAGTTTTACATACCTACCGTCATATGCTATGTCCTTTACCCCAACAACTGTCCCATTGTAACGCATTTCTACAACATAAGAAAAGGCATAAGAAAATAAAAGTGCACTGCATATAAAATTTTTCATATTTCCTCCTTGTGTTTCGGTGTAAAAATTATATCATTAAAAAATTTTTAGTCAAGGAATGTAGAGACTATTCGAAAAAATAAGAGTTGCATTGGAGGAATTTTTGCATATTTTTTATAATTTCGTATGAGAAGGATTGTCCTATCAGGAGGTTTTGAAAAAGCTTCATGGGTCTTTTCAGCTTTATTATTTACTATTTGAAATAAATTTCTGACAATAAAAAATATCAGCAAAGAGGATTTTTCAAATAGCTTCAAAATGATTTATTTGACACAAGGGAATTTTTAAAGGTATAATTTTTTGATAAAATAAAAAGAAGGTGGTGTGTCTTTCTTTATAAGAGCGCTTTTTACTCTTCTCTGTATAGGGAGCATGGCATACAGCTATGAATCTCTTGGGACCTCAACAGAGGAAGATGCAACCGCCTATAATGCTCAACCCCCATCTTGTTAGGGTTCCCAATACTACCCTGTTAAGAGCAGTATATCATACCAAGAATACATGGGACTGGGACTTTCTACGCAAGCAGACGCTTTTCTATCCTGCAATTCGCGGTGCAAAGGCTTATGATGTGAATCATGATGGTACCGATGAACTTGTTTTTTTAAGTTTAATGTATCCTGACAGTGTTTTCCCTGCTTCAAGACCATGCCTTATGTACTGGGAGTTTAAAAATGATAGTTTTGTGCTTGCCAGAGCAGATACCACCCAGTACTTTCGTTACCGTTTTGGTATAGGGGATATAGACAGGGATGGTAAGACAGATATTGTGGGAGTGATAAATAAAAAGACATATGGTATAGATTACTGGTTACAGGTGATAGATAGTCCTGATGAGCATTCCTTTCCCTCTGAGTTGAGATGGGAGGAGAAGATAGAGGGATGGAATCCTTCCTTAACTGCATTAATTGATTTTGATAAGGATGATAAGTATGAGATGTGGATAAATGTTGATGCATTTACAACAAGGGTATGGGAGCAGAGATATCCTAACAGCGAGGTTTCATGGGATGAGGTGATAAACCGTGAGGATACCGCAGTGTGTGAGGTATGTGGAGATTTTGACAACGATGGTTTAATGGATTTTGCTGCTGGGGGTGCGGTTTGGGAGAACAGGGGTGATAACAGGTATGAGAAGGTATGGGAGGATAGTGCTGTATTTGGGAGTGGTTTTGATGTTTTTTCAGGTGATACAGATGGTGATGGGGTGGCTGAATTATACATAAGTTTTCATCACCCTGTGGGTTTCAGTGTATTTAAGTTTTACCTTG
>CAYQJV010000054.1:0-9797 GCA_964417925.1 uncultured bacterium
GCAAGGGAGGCTATGTTTTCAATTAACAAAACTCTATGGTCTGTTAAAAGAAAGATAAAATCTCCCAATACTTCTGCATCGGTAAACATAGGAAAGGAAACTTCGCATACTAAACTCCCAAGCTTCTTTAATCCTCTTTGTGCTTTAGTAAAAAGAAAGACTTGGAGTGAATCTACAGATAATGCAGAAAAGTCTTTTTTAAGAACAAAAATTGTTTTACCCCTCCACCAAGCACCTGCTATTTGGGGAGATATAAAAAATACCGTATCATTCCTCACTCTTATTTCTTTTGGAAAGACGTTAAAAGAAAACTTTGAAAGTAACGTACCATTTCTTGTTATCTCTTCTATTTTAGAAGGAGTAAAAACAAACAAAGTCATTTTATTACTTACAGTAAACCTTAGAGGGACCATACTTTTATATATGCTTTTAATTGTTTTTTTTACCCTATCCAATCTTATTATCTCATATCCTGTATTTAAGTAAATGAATTCTTCATCTCCTGCAATTTCAAAGGGAATTCCTAATTTTTTCTTAACATACAAAGTATCAATTTCTATCCTTTCCCCTCCAATATTTTTTACGATGAAAATACTGTTTGACTGTGCAGAAAACAATAAAATCCCATCATTACATTTTCCTATTACATCAATAAAGGATTTAAAATATATCGGCTGACTAAAAATCAGATATAGGTACAGCATGTTCTTAAAAATTATAAAATTCTTGCTACCTTTTTCTCCACTTCTTTAACAGCCCCAGAAGTATCAAGTAGTATCGCATTTTCAGGAGGAACAAACTTACTTTTCATTTTTAAATATACCTCCCAGTAAGCATCAGACTCAGAACTATGTTTTTTCTTTTCTATTCTTTCTTTTGCTATCTCATCAGTAGTAGTACAGCATATAATTTTTAACGGTACCCTTCTTCTTTCTGCAACTTCAATTATTTCCTTAACCAACTCTTTCTTTGAATATGTAGCATCGAGAACCACGGTTTTATTGTTTTTAATTAACATCTCTGCTAAAGTGTGCATCCTATTATAAGTTTTTTGAGTTGCTAAAGGAGAGTAAAAACCTTTTTCAAAATCATTATAATAATGACTATTCAAATCCATATTAAAAAGTATCCTTCTTTCTACATCGCTCTTTATCTGCACTCCTTTTTTAAAACGTGATACAATCTCTGCAATCGTACTCTTTCCTGAACCAGGAAGTCCACAAATCACGTAAATCTGCGGACGCTGTCCTATCAAAGATGCATACTGTAGAGAAAGTTTAAAATACTCCTCTGCTTTACTCCTTACTTTTTCATTCTTACTTGCCTGATAAAGAAAACTATTTACCTTTCCTCTTACATAAGCTCTGTAACAAATATAAAAATCAAGAAGTTTTATAAACTCATAATCATCTGTCCGCTCTGCATACCTCAATGCCGAGAAGTCTGAGAAATATTTTTTCCCTAAAAATTCAAGATCCATTAAAAAAAACGCTATATCTGATGCAGTATCTGAACAAGCAAACCTCATATTGAACTCTATTCTGTCAAAAACATAAGGTATACCTTTATATATAAAGATATTCCCTGAATGTAAATCACCATGACAGAATCTCACCTTCCCTTCTCTTTCCCGTTTAAGAAATAACTCTTCATTGGTGGCGATAAACTCCTTTATATTCCTTTCTATGGTCTCAAAAGTAGTCCTATCTAAGGTAATACCTATAAATTCCTTGGTTTGTTTGAAATTTTCCTCCCAGTTAAACTTTACTTTTTCAAATCCTCCATGTTTTTTTGTTTCTTCACTACTTTCTGCATTTTTGTGAAAATCTGCTATTTTTTTTACAAGACTGTATACGTCTTTAAGGGATACTGCATTTTTCTCAAGCAAATTTTTCATTATAGTTTCCTGAGGCATCTCCTTCATTTTTAATGCATACTCAATAATCTCTCCTTTATTTTCAAGGTTTATTCTGCCATTATCAACACTTATAGGTACCACCTCAAGATATATCTCAGGCGAGATCTCTTTATTTAACCTATACTCCCTTTCTATAAAATACTTCCTTTTTTCTGGTGTAGAAAAATCCAAGAAGCCAAAGTTTACAGGCTTTTTAATCTTATAGGCATATTCCCCTGTAAGGAAAACCCATGAACAATGCGTTTCCATTTTTTTAATATATTTCACTGGGTGAGGGTATATATCTTTGTTGTTAAATGCTTCAACTATCTTTTCCATATCAATTATAATTGTATCCAACTATTAACTTAAATCAAGAATAAATTTTTTGAGCAAAAAGTATGTACCCAGTATGGGAAACCATTCTTTCCTTAGGCCTCGTGCCTTCTTTTCTCACAAGAATCTCCCTTAAGAAAATTTCTACCACTTCTATTCTTGTAAATCCTACCTGCTCTAAGCTTTCTTTTGTTTTTTTTATCTGTTCTACATTTGGATTTAAAGATACCCAACTTGCCCCTCCTTTTAAAGCTTCCCATCCCCAAGGTACAATCTTCCAAGGTTCAGGTACATCAACGAAAAGTGCATCTGCATCCTTTTTGCCAAACCCTTCTTTCTCCACATCCCTATGGATAAATACCACATTTTTAACCCCAAAATTCCTGAGATTCTTCTTTGCATTTTCCAAAAACTCTTTTCTTCTCTCAAAAGTATATACCTTTCCATCTTTACCTACAACCATGGAAAGGATGTAAGTAAATGCTCCTGAACCCGTACCTACTTCAAAAACTATGCTCCCTGACTTCACTCCTGCTCTCAGTATCATATATCCTGCATCCTTTGGATATATTATAGTTGTTGTTCTTTTAACATTCATTGAAAAATCATGTATCACAGGTCTGAGAAGGTATAGTTTCTCCTTTTTAGTAGTTTCTATATACTCTCCATATCTTTTTCCTATCACTTTATCAAACTCTATCTCTCCAAGATGTGTAGAAAACTTTTCTCTTTCTATCTTTTTTAGAAACTGTCCCTTACCAGGTGCATAGAAAAGAACGTAGTCTCCTCTTTTAATCCTCATTTCCTTACTGGAATTGAAATAAGAATGGTAGTACTACCTTTTGAAATATCTACAAATCTTATTTTCCCTCCATGGTATTTTTCTATTACCCTTTTTGCCAACGAGAGTCCCATTCCCCATCCGTACGGTTTAGTAGTAAATCCTGTAGAAAATATTTTAGACATTATTTTTCTCTCTATACCTCTCCCTGTATCCTTTATCAATACCTCATAGTTCTTTCCCTTCACCATTCCAGTAATTTCTATAATTCCCTTATCTTTTCCTATAGCATCAATACTGTTTTTCATTATATTCTCAAAAACCCATGATAAAAGTACTTTATCACCTTTTACAGGAGGAGCCTCTTGTAGATTGAGTTTAAATTCCACATTAGAAGGAGCCCTTCTCCTTAGAAATTCTGCGGTTTCATCTATTATTTCGTGAATTCTCAATACCTCTTTTTTTGAAATTCTGCCTATCCTTGAAAACCTCTCAACTATTTCCTTCATTCTTTCTATATCTTTCTCCATTTCAAGTATTATTTTTTCATCACTTTTTTTCTTTATCATTTCCAACCATCCTGCAAGGGATGAAATAGGAGTACCAAGTTGATGGGCAGTTTCTTTTGCAAACATCGTCCATACTCTGTCATTTTCTCTTTTTATGAACATGAAAAGGAGCATAAAACCAAGTATAATAAACATTCCGATAAAAAGGAACTGAATTAATGGATAGTACCTTAAAATCTTATAGGTATCAGGAAACCCAAAATGTACACTACCAAGATTAATTGTATCCCCATCCACCACCACATTCAAAGGCACAGGAGGCCTTTCACTATCCAGTTTTTTTACTATCTTTTTCAATCTTTCTACAGAGGTATCTCCCTCAGGAATATTCCTAAATATTTTAGGATTTCCATTAGCATCGGTAACTACCACGGGGAAATTTATTCTTTCTACAGCCTTTTCAAAAATGAGATTTTCCAAGAACTCTGGAGGTTGATTTTGAGTTACATATTTCAAATACCCTCCGTAAAGATGCACCCGTAGCTCTACGTCTTTTTCAAGGGCAATAAAAATCTTTCTTGAATAAAAAGACCAAAAAAGAGAAATTAAAATAAGCCCTATTATCACATAAAAAAAGAGAAATTTTTTAAGACTCTGCAAAAAGCCTCTTTACCGTAATAACAAGAGTTTCCTTATCCTTCACCCCTTTTATTAAAGGATAACGAAAGAGAAATTCAGGAAGCCCATTTTGCAATGTTACAATTTTTACCCCTACAATAATACTATAATCCATTAACTCTCCTTTACCTGCATAAAACTTTGAACTTTGAAGTGTTTTAATCAATGCTTCAACAGGCATACTTTTCACTGTTTCTGCCTCCACTACATTTATACCTTCAGGAGGAGAGAAAGGAAAATCCCACAATACAAAATTTTTTTTAAAAGGTATTTTCTCTCCTATACTTTTTTTTGAAATTCTTATGTGATTCTTTGAAAGCTTAACTTTTGGTGAAAGTAACTTCATTATATTCTCAAAGGGAGAATCCGACTTTACAAAAAGATTAAAATAAGGCGTTAAATTCTCCTTCCACGTTATCCTCACCTGAGTCTCAGTTTCAAGTGCCACTGCTTTGTTAGGAATCTCAGAAAAATCCACAAATATTTCGTATGCTTTAAACTCATTTTTAATCGCCTTTAATTTTTTAAAAAGATCATTAAAATCCGTGTAGCATAAAATTCTATCAAAACCAGGGGTAATTTTAACCATATCTGAAAATCTTTCAGGAAGAATAAGAAATATCTTTTTATGCCTCTCCTTTTCCCTAAAAGCCTTTATCCACATATATGCAAGTCCAGTAAGCCCATATGTATCTGGAACAAAAAATACAATACCTTTATAACTCTTTAATACCTTTGTTAAATTTACCTCTTTTTTTAATCTATTGATTTTTTTGAAAAGGAAAATTTTCTTAAAAATATTCACATTTCATTCTCTTGTAGAAACAAAATGTTCTCCAAGTTCAAAAGAAGTCTTATGAACCACTGGTGTATAATATTTCAACTCCTTAGGAAGGGACCTTTTCAATTCTTCAAACGGGGATATTGTATCCGAAGCGTAGGTAAGAGACCATAAGCCACTAAATGATGGCACATTTATAAAATATGTTTTAACCTTAGAAAAAATTTTCTTCAGCTTTCTTCTATAGGATTTTATAAAATTTATCTGATATGCAGGAGATTCTGTTTGAGCGACATATATTCCAGGGGTTGCCATACATTTTTTTACATCCTGCATAAATTCTTCTGTAATCAAAACCTCTGCTGGACCAATTGGACCTGGCCCAACAGGGTCAGTAGAATCTATAAAAACAATATCAAAACGCTCTGAAGTTTCTTTAACAAATTTACTTCCATCCTCATTTCTTATCTCTACCCGCTCATCTTTAAACCCCGAAGCAAGATGGGGAAAATACTTTAAAGAAGCTTCTACTACCTCTCGGTCTATATCTACAACTACAATTTTTTCTATCTCAGAATATTTTACCAATTCTCTTACAGCACCTCCATCTCCTCCACCTATTATGAGAACTTTCTTAGGCGAAGGGTGAAGTAGCATAGCAGGATGAACCAACATTTCATGATATATATATTCATCAAATTCAGAAAGCATCACCTTCCCATCCAGCAAAAGAATTTTACCAAAAGTATAGGTATCAATTACCTCTATCAATTGGTAAGGACTCTTCTTTCTTAGAAGAACTTCCTTTACTCTAAACGAAAATTTAACATCAGGAGTATAAAATTCTGAATACCATAGTTCAGTATTCAAGACAACATCCCCCTTTTTAAATCCAACCTTGTAACATGCTTAGGCTTCAGAACTTCCTTAAGATATTCAATTGCCCTATCCACATCTACATCCTCACTACATGAAAAGAAATCAATTGCAGCATATCCATGCTCAGGCCAAGTATGTACAGAAAAATGAGATTCTGCAATTACCACTACCCCTGAAACTCCATGAGGATTGAAATGGTGGAATGTAGTTTTTACAATTGTGGCTTTAGAAATTTCAGATGCCTTCCTGAATGCCTGCTCTACCAAAGCAGAATCTGCAAGAACTTTCTTGTCGCACCCGTAAAATTCCAGTATGGTGTGAATACCCAGTTCTTTTCTTGTTCTTCTTCCTATCGTCTTCATCGCTATCCATACTCACACCCCGCAAGTACGGGTTTTAGAGTTTTCACACCATACCTGTTTTCTGGTTCTACTATGGGGAAAACTCATCTTCATCATGGTATTAATAATACACAAAATTTTTCAAAAGTCAAGTTTATGTAGAATTCCATAACATATTGACCGCCAGGGGTTATTCTTTACCCCTTCGTTTAAAAAGCATTAGAAAAAGGGGTTTCTGCCCATTACATTAATGGGATGCCTTTTTTTTATTTTTGGCACCCGAGCCCAAAAACCCTTGTATAAAAACAATTATTCTTCAGCACTCTCATAAATCTCTTCTCCCTTTTCCACTCCTCCACCATGAAATGCTATTAATCCCTCATATTCCATTCTATCCCCGGGAGAAAGCCTTATCCCATCAGGAGCATTGGCAGAGAGAATAACATAGGGATTTATTCTTTCGCTTGCCCCGGTATAATAAGCCATTGCCTGATTTACAACATGGGACCATTTTTTATACCCAAATGTGATTGATTGTTCATTAGAAGGACGATGGAATATAATATAAGGCTTTGTGGAAGATATGGAGTAAGCCCTCCACCATCTTAAAGAGGTAATGTTTATATCTCCAACCCCACTTATGTAGAGTTCTATATCATACTTGAAAAATGGGTGTATATTTTCCAATCCCGCTCCCTGTTGAATATAAGTAGTGGGTTCGTCAAGAATAACCTCTGATGAACCTATATTTTCAAGGACATATTCAAACCATGCATATTCTTTTTGAAACCTTAAAATCAGCTCACAGGTGAATCTCAATCTACAATCTGTATCTGCGGTATCTATCTCTTGAATTCTTATCCTCACTACGGAATCTTCCGCTTCTATTATCTCTATTTCTCTTTCCTCCGCAACCAGTTGCTTTCCCGTTCTGTTTACACAGGTGGTTCTACTTTGATACAGAAGAAGGGAAGGTTCTCCACTTATTCCTCCTTTATTTACAAAAGTCCCTTTGCTTATTCCATACTCCATCTCTATATCCCCATACACCTCCAGCCACATAATTCCGTTATCAACCCTTATATCTATGGTCCCATCATTTGTAAAGTCTTGGTGGATAACAACCACCTTATGAATGAGCTCTGCATCTATAAAAACGGTATCATCTTTAATAACCTCAATTTCTTTTTCCCAGTCAAAATAATCCTCCTTCTTAAGAGTAATAAGGTGCTTGCCCACTGGCACACTGTCCAGCACACAATTCGTGGTTTTCCCTGTATTTATCCCATCCAAAAAAACCATGGCTCCCTCTGGTTCCGAATAAATCTTCACATATCCTACCTCACTTGTAAGCACTGCATTTATGATAACCGTATCATCGGGTGTAACCTCAATCTCTTTTTCCCAGGTAAGATAATTCTCTTTCGTTAATTTTATAACATGCGTTCCCACGGGGATATCCTCAAGCAAACAGTTTGTTTTGTATCCCGTCTTTTCCCCATCAAGCCATACATCTGCGCCCTCTGGCTCTGAATTCACCTGTATACATCCTGTCGCAATCTCCAAAACCGCATTTATCATCTCAACCTCACCGGGGTCAAGCACAAACTCCTTTACCCAATCTTTATACCCCTCCTTTTCAAGCCTTATCTTATGGGTCCCGGCAGGCACATTGTCTAAAGTGCAGTTTGTGGTATCTCCGGTATCCACCCCGTCAAGATATGCCCTTGCCCCGGTGGGAGTAGATGTAACCACAATTTTCCCCATGATGGAAGATAATATCGCATTCACGGTAGTAGCCTCCCCCGCATTCACACCTATCTGCTGTTCCCAGTCCGCATATCCTTCCTTCACAAGCTTTATGGTATGCACTCCAACCGGCACACTGTCCAAAACACAATTTGTGGTATCTCCGGTATCCTCCCCATCAAGATACACCTTTGCACCAGTGGGAGTGAAATTCACAACAACAGTTCCGGTAAGAGGAACCAAAACAGCCTCCACATACACAGTGTCCCCTGCCTCAACCACGACCTCCTTCTCCCAATCCTCATAACCCTCCTTTGTAAGCTTTATATAATGCTCTCCCTCCTCCACATCCCCCAATACACACGGAGTAACCTTACCCGTAGAGGAATCATCAAGAAAGACCACAGCACCCTCTGGCTCTGAAAAAACCTCTATCCATCCGGTATTCTCTTTATGACACACCACAAAACCCAGCATAATGATTATTAACACTGCTTTTATTTTTCTCATCTTATCCCTTTCCCCCTCCAGGGTACCTCTGGAGAGGATTTACCGTTAAAGGCTCGGTGCCGCCTGTAAAACCTCACCTACTCCCATTTCACCCACTTAAATGTCCTGCCACCTATATCCAAAAAGTAAACCCCAGAAACCCCAAGCATCTTCTCGAGATTTATCCTTCCTTTTCCTCTTAACTCTTTTCTCAAAACCATTCTTCCGCCTGCATCATAAACCCTCAACAAGCATGGCTTTGAATAGTAAAGCCAGCTTCCTTTCAAAGTTACTGGCTCTTGCTTTGGTCTCTCTTCTTTTATTCCAGTAACATAAAACTCTTTTGCAAGATAATCGTCTTCGTCGCACTCGTCAAGAACAAATTTGTCATGCAATAAACCCTGCAAATATCCTGTGAAGAACTCTACTTTGTAGGTTGCGTTTTCAAAAGGTACTTGCCATGCTGGAAACTCAACAACAAGCGAATCATCACTTGCTATGTTCCTTAGAGTTTTTGTTTCTCTATAAAGCGTGTCCTCTCCTCTCAAGATTAAAGCCTCAATTGTGGCTTTTGGCAGGTCTCCTCTTCCGTTATTCCAGAATACTACGCTTGGCTTGTATTCCTTTCCAGGCTCCATCTTGTCACTCACTATTCTGACAAGCGCGGCATTTGTATCTGCCCATGCCAAAAGCCTCACATCATCAAACCAGGCTATTTGTCCGCAGCCGTAACCAAGTGCCGAGTCGTCCCAAGACCCAAATAAAATCAAACTATCAACAACAACATCTTCTGGAACATGCTTTCTCTCAATCAAATCTTTATGCAGATCTCTCACTTCTTGAACCCATATTTCTGGATCAGGCATATCCAAATGAAAGTATTTATGTTTTTCTGCGTCTGCCGGAATTCCATAAGGAGGATCACGACAATAGCGCCACGCAAATATGTATCTCTCTAATCCGGCTCCTACTCCAGGACCCATTAAAGCAACCTGGTAAGCACACGTAGAATCCCAGCTATCATTTTTGTATTTTACTCTGTGCCACCAAGAAAATTCTACTAAATCGCCAACTTTTTTATCAAGGAAGAAAGCGTGCATTGGTCCGCCTTCATAATATTTTGTCCCTTCAGTATCTTCTCTTGTGTCTACACTTACTGAAAAATCTCCGCTATAAGACTGGGTAGAATCTGGAAGCTCTACTTTTGTCTTGTTTCTTGAATCAGTTGGCCAAAGCCAATTGTGTCCCCACAAATCCTGAATGTCTTTTTTTCTTTCAAAAGAATGGTTATGTATGATGTTCACTGGTTCAAGGGAGTAGAGTTTTGCTGTGAATCCTGCTCCAAGGAGCAGGGCGA
>CAYQJV010000055.1:0-9275 GCA_964417925.1 uncultured bacterium
TAATATTGCTTTGATGAAGTATTTTCTATGGTATAATACAATTAAGCCCCATAGGGGTATAGGTAGACTTCCTCCTTTACAATACTTTTTGAACGGATGGGTAAAGAATAAACTTCAGTCCAAAATGTTATGGAATTCTACATTAATTTGACTTTTTATAAGTGTTGTTTATAATCTTTTACATTATGAAATCAATGGGAACATTTTTAATAATTGGAGGAGTTATATTAATCGTAATAGGATTAATATTGATTATGTTTCCTAAAATAGGTTTTTTTAAACTCCCAGGGGATATTTTAATAAGAAGAGATGGAGTAGTAATTTTTATTCCCATAGTTTCTATGATTGTTCTGTCTCTTCTATTAACTCTTATTCTTAACCTGTTTTTTAAACATTGAAAGGAGGTAGGTAATGGCCAAAAAATATGTTTATATTTATAGATTCGGCGGGAAAAAGGCAGATGGATCTGCAAAAATGAAGGATATTTTAGGAGGTAAAGGAGCAAATTTAGCTGAAATGACCAATATAGGACTTCCTGTACCTCCTGGTTTTACGATTACTGCTAAACTATGTATGGAGTATTTAAAGAAGAAAAGATTTCCTGCCCAGTTAAAAAAAGAGGTGAAGGAGGGAATAGAGTATATTGAAAAAATAACAGGTAAGAAGTTTGGGGATAGAAAAAATCCTTTATTGGTTTCTGTACGTTCTGGAGCAAGAGTTTCAATGCCTGGAATGATGGATACCATTTTGAATTTGGGACTTAACGATGAAGCTGTGGAAGGACTTGCTGAGGTTACACAGAATAGACGTTTTGCTCTTGATTCTTATAGAAGATTGATAGAGATGTTTTCAGATGTGGTAATGGGAATTCCAAGGAAAGAGTTTGAAGATGTTTTTGAGGATATAAAGAAAAAATATAAAGTAAATTATGATTATCAGGTTCCAGAGGAAGGGTTAGAAGAAGTTATTGAAAGATATAAAAAGATTTATAAAAAACATATAGGAGAGGATTTTCCTCAAAATCCGAAAGATCAATTATGGAAAGCAATAGGTGCTGTTTACAATTCATGGAATAATCCCCGGGCAATTGAATATAGAAAGATTTATAACATTCCTGATACTTGGGGAACTGCGGTGAATATTCAGGCAATGGTTTTTGGGAATATGGGAGAGGATAGTGCTACGGGTGTTGCTTTTACAAGAAATCCATCAACCGGTGAGAAAAAAAGATATGGAGAATATTTACCCAATGCTCAAGGAGAAGATGTAGTTGCAGGTGTTAGAACCCCAAAACCTCTTGAGGAGTTGAAAAAAGAGATGCCAAAAGTATATAGAGAGCTTGAAAATATCTTTAAGAAACTTGAATCTCATTACAGAGATATGCAAGATGTAGAATTTACGATTGAGAAAGGAAAGTTATGGATCTTACAGACAAGGACGGGAAAGAGAACAGCTCTTGCTGCTGTGAAAATTGCGGTAGATATGGCAAAGGAAGGACTTATCACAAAAGAAGAAGCAATAATGAGAGTTACTCCAGAGCAGGTGGATCAATTGTTGCACCCAATGATAGACCCAAATGCAAAATATACTTCGATTACAAAAGGACTTCCTGCATCTCCAGGAGCAGCTACAGGAGAAGTAGTTTTCTTTGCAGAAGATGCAGTAAAAAGGACAGAAGAAGGTAAAAATGTTATACTTGTGAGGCATCAAACATCTGCAGATGATGTTGCAGGAATGGCAAAAGCAGAAGGTTTCTTGACAGCTACAGGAGGAATGACATCCCATGCAGCGGTTGTTGCAAGAGGGATGGGAAAACCATGTGTTGTGGGAGCAGAAGAAATAGAGATAGACTATGATAAAAAAGAGTTTAGGGTTAAAGATAAGGTGATAAAAGAAGGAGAGGTAATTACAATAGATGGTTCAACAGGAGATGTTATTGTTGGAGCTGTTCCTACCATACAACCTAGGATTACAAGAGAACTTAATACTCTTTTAAAATGGGCTGACCAGATAAGAAAACTTGGAGTAAGAACTAATGCAGATTTACCAAAAGATGCTGAGATTGCAAGAGAGTATGGGGCAGAAGGGATAGGACTGTGTAGAACTGAACATATGTTTTTTGGAAAAGACAGAATAGGTGCAATGAGGGAAATGATTCTTGCAGATACAGAAGAGGAAAGAAGAAAGGCTCTTGAGAAGCTTCTACCAATGCAGAAAAAAGATTTCATAGGGTTATTTAAAGTTATGCATGGTTTACCGGTTATTATAAGAACTCTTGACCCTCCTCTCCATGAGTTTCTTCCCCATGATGAAGAGGCAATGCAGGAAGTAGCAAATGAAATGGGAGTCTCTGTGGAAAAGATAAGAGATGCAGTTAAAAAGCTACAGGAAGCAAATCCAATGCTTGGGCATAGAGGGGTAAGACTTGGCATTACTTACCCTGAGATAATTGAAATGCAAGCAAGGGCAATCCTTGAAGCTGCATGCGAGGTTAAAAAAGAAGGTAAAAAAGTTATACCTGAAATAATGATACCTGTGGTTACTCATGTAAAAGAAATTGAGAGACAAAAAGAAATAATAGATAAAGTTGCAAAAGAAGTATTTAAAAAGTATGGATTTAAAATAAAATACATGGTAGGAACTATGATTGAGATTCCAAGAGCAGCTTTAACTGCAGATGAAATTGCAAGAGTTGCTGAATTTTTCTCATATGGAACTAACGATTTAACGCAAACAACCTTTGGATTTTCAAGAGATGATATAGCGAAGTTTTTACCAGAATATATAGAAAAAGGAATTCTTGAAAATGACCCTTTCCAAACTCTTGATCAGAAAGGAGTAGGAGAGCTTGTTAAGATAGGTCTTGAGCGAGGTAGAAAGACAAATCCAAAGTTAGAGATCGGAATATGTGGAGAACATGGGGGGGACCCAAAGTCTATTGAATTCTGTCATAAAATTGGACTTGACTATGTAAGTTGTTCACCTTACCGGGTTCCTATAGCCAGACTTGCAGCAGCTCAAGCAGCAATAAAAGAGGTAAAAAAAGGTGGTAGGAAAAGAGTTGTACAGCATAAGAAGAAAAAGAAAGGGTGATGGTTATTTCTTGACAATTTGAAGAATTTGTTTAACCTCTTATAAAGATAATTTATAAGGAGGTATTGATATGTGGGAAAAAAAACCAAGATATGAAAGACATGTTCCAAAAGGAGAAATAATATTCAAAGAAGGTGATCTTGGTGAAGAGATGTACTTTATTAGAAAAGGTAAGGTAAAAATATCAAAAGGTGAAGAAGCGAATGAGAAAGTTCTGGCTATTCTTAAAGATGGTGATTTTTTTGGAGAAATGGCCTTAATTGATGGAAGTCCCAGGTCTGCCACTGCTACTGCAATTGAAGATACAGATCTTTTGATCATTGATAAAGAATCTTTTACTGCAAAGATAAATGAAAATCCTTTGATAGCATATGTGATGGAAGTTTTGACAAAAAGATTGAGAACCTGTGATGAAAAGTTAAAGTATCTCAGTATAAGAAATGATGAGCACAGAATAATTAGATATCTTATAAATAGAGCCCAAGAAAAAGGAGAAAATGAAGATGTATTGCTTACAGGAGAAAGTATTGATAAAATAGCAGAAATCACTTCTGTAGATGTCTCAAAAGTAGAGGATCAACTGAAAAGATTAGAAGCCATAGGTATGATAAAAAGGGATCCAGATGGAAGCTATAGAATAAAGAATGTGAATGAACTTAATGAATACCTGAAATATCTTGAGTTGAAGGATAGGTTTAAAGTTTAAATTAAATAGGGTTGGAAGTTTCTTTAATTGCTTATACACCTAAATGTTTAAAAGTTATGTATACCGCAGCAAAGACCTGTGTTTCATCTAAGTTTCCACATGAAATATGGAAAGATAATCCTTCAAGAGCAAAAATAATAAGGCTTTTAAGAAAAATATATCAAGAGGGGCACCACTCAATTTTTGAGCATTGTTTTTTTACCTTTGCTATCTCAGGAATATCAAGGACTTGCTCTCATCAGCTTGTTAGACATAGACTCGCAAGTTATGCTCAGCAGAGTCAAAGATATGTGAACATGAAAAAAGAAGCGTTTGTGATTCCAGAATCTATCCGAAAAAATAAAGAGTTAAAGGAGAAGTTTGAAAGGTTTCTTGAAAATTCTAAAAAACTTTATGAAGAGTTTTCGGGAAAAATTCCCAAGGAAGATGCAAGATTTATACTTCCTCAGGCAATAAGTACAAATCTCGTAATGACTCTTAACTTAAGAGAACTGATGAATATTGCAAAAGAGCGATTGTGTTTAAAGGCTCAATGGGAGATAAGAGAACTGGTAAGTAAGATGAGAGACGAGGTGAAGAAAGTAGACTCTTTTCTCTCTGAATTGATGCAACCCAAGTGTGTAATTTTAGGGTATTGTCCTGAGGAAAAAAGCTGTGGTTTAATGCCTAAAAATGATAGAGAAGATTAATGCACTAAAAAAGGAAAAAGAAGAGCTTGAGAAGGAGATGGTATCTGCTGTTACAAATCCATCCAGGTTAAAAGAACTTTCTACAAGATACAGGGAAATAGAGGAAATTCTCAAGCTACACGCAGAGTTTGAGAAAATAGTCAAAGAACTTCAAGATACCGAAGAGATGTTGAAAGTGGAGAAAGAAAAAGATATGATAGAATTTCTAAAACAAGAAAGAGAAAGATTGAAAAAAGAAAAACTGCTGAAAGAAAGAGAATTAAAGGAAGCAATGCTGCCGAAAGATCCAAGATGGAAAAAAAACTGTATAATGGAGATAAGGGCCGCTGCAGGAGGAGATGAAGCGTCACTATTTGCTGCAGATCTTTTTAGGATGTATATAAAATATATAGAAAAAAGGAATTGGAAATACGAAATTCTTTCTTCTTCCCCTACTGAGATAGGTGGGTTCAAAGAAGTAATTCTTTTGGTAAAAGGTAAGGATGCATTTAAATATTTAAGGTTTGAATCCGGTGTTCACCGGGTTCAGAGGATTCCAGTGACAGAGACAGGAGGAAGGATTCATACCTCTACTGCTACTGTAGCAGTGCTTCCAGAGGCAGAGGAAAAAGAGGTAAATATAAAAATGGAGGATTTAAAAATAGAAGTTTTTAGAGCCTCAGGTCATGGAGGACAGCATGTAAATGTTACTGATTCTGCAGTGAGGATAACTCATATTCCTACAGGAATTGTGGTTTCTTGCCAGGATGAAAGATCCCAACATCAGAATAAAGCAAAAGCTTTGAAGATTCTTTATGCCCGACTCAAAGAGAAATACAGAAGAGAGGAGGAAGAAAAAATGATGCAAGAGAGAAAACAGCAAATAAAGACAGGAGAGAGAAGCGAAAAAATAAGAACATATAATTTCCCCCAAAATAGAGTTACAGATCACAGGATAAATGTGAGTTTATATAATTTACAAGATATCTTAAATGGAGAGCTTTTTGAACTACATAATTTGCTATTAGAAAATGAAGCAGAGAATTATAGATTATAATACAAAACTTTTTATTGCATCAAAGATTTTAAATGTTCCAAAAGAAAAGATAATTATAGAGAAGATACCATTGCCTGGAGAAGTTTACAGTATAGAGAAAAAAATAGAGGAAGGAACTCCTCTTGAGTATTTACTCAATAAGTGTTGGTTTATGGGGTATGAATTTTACATAGAACCAGGAGTGTTCATACCCAGGCCAGAAACAGAGGAATTAGTAGAGAGGATTTTTAAAAGAATAGAAGAAGCAAAGTTTATTTTTGAAGTGGGGACAGGCACAGGATGTATATCCATCGTACTGGCTTTGAAATTCAAAAATTCAAATATAATAGCTTCAGAGATCGATGACACAGCTTATAGGGTTTCTAAAAAGAATGTAAAAAACTATGGTTTGGAAAAAAGAATAAGGATTTATAAAACTTCAGTATTTGAGATTCCACAAATTGAACAAATGCAAGAAAAGTTCGATCTTGTTGTTTCAAATCCTCCTTACATTTCTGAAGACGAGCTCTTAAAGCTTTCTTTTTCTGTTAAGAATTATGAATCAATTACTGCCTTAAATGGAGGAAAAGATGGGGTAGAAATTATAGAAAAAATAATAAGAGGAGCAAAAGTACTGTTAAAAGAAAAAGGATTACTTGCTATAGAAATTACGGAAAGGAATGTAGAAAGAATAAGAGAAATTTTAAAAAGAGAAGACTATAAAGAGTTCAATATTGAGCGAGATCTTGCAGGGAATATAAGGTTTTTATTTGTTAAAAAATGAAGATAGGAATAATTTATAATCCTAAAAAGCACAACGTTACAAAAGCAATACAGATTATAGAAAAATGGAGTAAAAAAGAAAAAATAGAAATCACTGATCCTTCTAATGCTCAGTACATAATAGCCTTGGGAGGAGATGGAACTATGCTTAGAGCAGTAAGAACTGTGCTTAAGCAAAAAATTCCTGTGATGGGAATAAATTTAGGAGGACTTGGATTTTTAACTGCCTTTCCTTCCCAGGGGATAGAAAAAGCTCTCTTTGACTTAAAAAATGGAAATTTCAGAATAGAAGAGAGAATGTTGCTTGAAGTGCACTTTAGAGGAGAGAAACTTTATGCATTGAATGATTGTGCTTTAAACATGGGACCCTCTGCAAGGACAATAGAGATTGAAACACAAGTGGATGGGGAATTTTTATCTCGGTTTACTGGTGATGGATTGGTAATTTCCACCCCTACTGGTTCAACTGCTTATTCTCTTGCAGCAGGTGGACCTATACTTTTTCCATTGCTTGATTGTATTGCGTTAACTCCTATATGTCCTCATTCTTTGACTGCAAGACCAATAGTTATTTCTCCTTATTCAAAGCTTGAAGTACGTCCAGCAGGAAAAACCGAAGAAATAATTATGATGGTGGATGGACAAGAGAGAAGGATTGTAAAAAACGAAAGTGTGGAAATAAACAAGGCAGATTATAGGGCAAGAATAATAATGCCAAAGGATGTTTCTTACTTCGAAATATTAAAGAAGAAAATGGGATGGGGAGGAAGATGATCTTAAAGTTTTATGTAAAAAACTTTGCAATAATAAATGAAATGGAGATAGAATTCACAAAAGGATTAAATGTACTTACAGGGGAAACAGGGGCTGGTAAATCCATTATTATAGGAGCATTGGAATTTCTATTGGGAGGGAGATTTGGTGAATGGATGCTTAAAGATAAAAATAAAGAAATGTTGGTGGAGGGAAAATTTAAAATTCATCCCTTGGTTAAAGAAACACTTAAAAAATATGGATTTGAGATAAAAAGTAATGAAATTTCTATAAAAAGAAAAGCCTCAGGTAAAAAAGTCACCAGTTATTTAAATAATGTACCAGTAAGCGCATCGTTTCTTTCTGAAGTTGGTGAATTGCTTGTGGATATTCATGGTCAACACGAACATCAGTATCTTTTAAAGGAGAAGTATCAGAGAGAAACCTTAGATACCTTTGCCAGTAATAGTTCTTTATTGGAAGATTTAAGGAAAAGATTGAGAGAGTATAGAGTAACCAAAAAGAGAATAGAAGAGCTAAAAAAAGAAATAGAACGAATAGAAAGGGAAAAAGAATTTTATGAGTTTCAAATAAAAGAAATAGATGATGCAGGAATTAAGCCGGGGGAATATGAGGAGTTAAAAAAGGAAAGAGAGTTAATTATTAGTGCAGAAAAAAGATACGAACTTGCTACAAATGCTCTTAATATTCTTTCAGAAGGAGATGGGGCTTTGGTAGAAAAAATTTCGTTTCTACAAAATATATTCATTGAACTTTCAGAAAAAGATAAAAGTATGAAAAAATATCTTGAAAAAATTGCAGAAATTCAAGCTGAAATTGATGAATTGTGGAGAGAAATAACAGCTTACAAAGATAGAATAGAGTTTTCAGAGGAAAGGCTAAATGAGATTGAATCAAGACTTTTCCTTTTGGAACGGCTTATGAAGAAATACAATAGAGATGAAGAGGAGCTTTTAAAATACAGGGATGAGATTAAAAAAAAGATAGACTCTCTTTCTTTCAGTAGAGATGAATTATTGAAACTTGAGATTCAGAAGGGAAATTTGGAGAAAGAAATAAAAGAAATTGTAGAGAGAATATCGGTGAAAAGAAGGGAAAAGGCAAAAGAACTTTCTCAAAAAGTAATGAAAGAACTTTCATTACTCGGGTTTACAAATGCAATCTTTGATATTGAATTTGAAGAAAAAAAAGAAATAGACGAAACTGGAAAGGAGAAGGTAAGATTTGTATTTTCAGCAAATCCTGGGATTATCCCTAAGCCACTTTCTGTCGTTATTTCAGGTGGGGAACTCTCAAGAATTATGCTTTCAATAAAAACCGTTCTTGTTTCAGAAGATATTGTTTCTACTCTTGTATTTGATGAGATAGATGTAGGAATTGGAGGAAAAACAGCAGATACAGTGGGTAGGAAACTTAAAAATATAGCAAGTGTCAAGCAGGTTATTGTTATTACACATCTTCCTCAGATAGCGAGGTTTGCAGATACTCATTTCCGAGTTACTAAAAAAACTACTGCAGAAGAAACCATTACTGAAATAACACGAATAGAAAAGGAAGAAAGAATAAAGGAGATAGCACGAATGCTTGGTGGAGAAAAAATCACTCCTACAACTCTTTCACATGCAAAGGAGTTACTTGAAAGAGAGTAAAAAAATTCTTACTGTTCCTAACTTTCTTTCTATGCTTCGTTTCATAATGCTTCCATTTATTATATATCTAATTACAACAGAGAGAAATCGTACTGCTTTTGTGCTTTTTATTGTGGCATTTTTAACCGATGCAGTAGATGGTTATATTGCAAGGAAGTTTGAACAAACCTCTATTTTAGGAAAGATTTTAGATCCCGTAGTAGATAAAATATCTGTAAATGCCATTGCTTTTGTCCTTGCGTATAAACAGAGGATACCTTTGTACGCTGCATTAATTATTTTCTCAAGAGATTTCTTGATAGTTGTATGTGCTTTAATATTGATGTTAACTAAAATAAGACTTATACCTGTCTCCAACGATATAGGAAGAATTACAGGGGTTGCTTTTTCTATACTTTTAGGGGCTGGAATACTTAATTTCAGAGGAGTTGTGGAAATAGTAAATTACATTGTGATAATTCTGGTAATACTTTCTCTTTATTCTTATGGTAAGTTTTTTATTAAAAAAGTATTTGAAAAATGTTGATAATAAGAGCATTTACTGATATTCACGGAAGAAACATCCC
>CAYQJV010000056.1:0-9035 GCA_964417925.1 uncultured bacterium
AGGATTATAAAATACCACTTCAGGAACATCCGAAAACCCCATAAATGCCTGAGCCATACCAAGAGACCTCGCACTTCCACCTGCTTCAAAGATCGCTCCAGCATATCCTGCCTCACCTTCTTGGGCAAGAAGGAAAGTAAACCCAAGAAGGACCAAAATAGATATTTTCTTTGTCATTATTTCCTCCTTTTTATTTAACGAATAATTAATAGTTTACTTCTAAAAGTATCTATAACTCCATCCTGTCTTTCAACTTTTATTGCAACTTGATAAATTCCACTTGCTACCTTCACACCTTTACTATTCTTTGCATCCCATTCAAATATTGAAAATCCTTCTTTTGTATACTCCTCTTCAGTAAATTCTTTTTTCAAAACAAGATTCCCAAAAGCATCAACAATTACAATTGTAACTTTGTTTGCTTTAACTTCAACAGGGTACTTTATATTTATCTTTTCCCCAAGAGATGGTTTGAATGGATTTGGCCATATGGTTATTCCCTTCCCTCCTTTTACAGTAATTGTAACCGTTGCCTTTGCACCGCCGGAGGAAGCTTCAATAACATATGTACCTGCCTTTTCTGCTGTAAACGTGCATGATGCCCTTCCATTTGCATCAGTCTTCGCGCTTGGAGGTTCAAGTTTAACAGCCTCAACATCTCCCTCAATAACTTTAAAACTTACATCAACCAGAGGAACCGGATTGTTTTGATCATCATATGTAGTTGCAGTGATTTGAGAAGGGGTTCCTATAGGAACTTCTGAAGGAACAGCAGTTACCTCAACTTTTGCAACTCCTGTAGCAACATAGTAGTCAAAGGCTATTCCTTTAATTTTAGTGTCATTTTTATCTTCTGCCCATATTGTATTACGACCTTTATGCTGGAAAAGGATATCAACCTCTGCTTTACCTTCATACAAGGTTGCAGGACCACCTATCTCTCCATCATCTGTCTCAACAACAACCACCTGATTATCAGGAGCATCCCATATTCTGTTGTAACAGCTATCTATTGCAAGAACCGTAACAGTATAAGGAACACCAAGTTGAGGAGTTTCATATGTTCCACTTTTTCCTGGAAGGGTATCAACCCCTGGAAGATACTGTTCACCAGGTGCAATTATAAGAAGGTACTTATAACCTGCTGGTGCTACATGAACCTTTGCAGTATCTGGAAGAAGCCCACCGGCAGAAACCACAACATCTTGATATGACTCTTTTTCAGGAGCAGTCCTTAATATTATCTCTACGCTTCCTGTTCCAGAAATATCAACAGATTCAGGAAGTTTACCATAAGGATCAGTTGTAATAAGTGTAACTGTTTTGCTTTCTGAAACCTGATTCCAAAATGTATCACAGATATTTATTTTATATTCAAATTTACCACCTGCTATAACCTCTGCACTTCCCGTTTTTCCCCTATCAGTTCCAGGAGCAGGATTTTCGCCAGGAGCTATTATCTGAACCCTTTTGGGATCACCAAGTTCAACATCAAAACTATTTGATTCCCCTGTTTCCCCCGCATATGAACATAAAAGTTTCACATTTTTAGCAGCATAGGTAACCATTATATTTCCTTCCCATTTTCCGTTAGAAAATGTAACTGCTCTTGGTCTTACATATTCTTCTATCTCTCCATCCACTTCCATATAAAGATTTGCAGTTTTATTAAAATGTGGATCATCAGCAGTGATTGTCACAGAAAACCACACTCCTACCTTCTTAGGACTTGATATGGAAGACCACGTAAAACCCGCATACAGAAATTGAAACCCGAGAAAGAAAAGGACAAAGGACAAACCCCGTTTCTTATACATACATACCTCCTTTTTGACTTTTAAAATATATTGAATTCACAGTGCCGGGGCCCAGAATCGAACTGGGGACACCGGGATTTTCAGTCCCGTGCTCTACCAACTGAGCTACCCCGGCAATTTTATTTATCACAATACAAAATGTTAATAAAATTATTAAAATTGTCAAGTTAATTTCAATACCTTTTCCCAAATATTCCTCTTCCTATTCTTAACATATTTGATCCTTCTTCTATAGCTATCTCATAATCATCTGTCATACCCATGGAAAGATATTTTACTTTAATTTTCAATCCACACTCTATTTTTTCTTTTAGCTTTCTAAGCAACGCAAAACTTCTCCTTATTTTCTCTTTATCATCCGTAAGAGGGCCAACAGTCATCAAACCTCTGAATAAAAGATTTTTTTTCTCCTCAACAATTTTATTTACAAATTCAATACACTGTTCAGGCGCTATTCCAAACTTTGTCTCTTCCCCTGAAGTATTCACTTCCACAAGCACAGGAATTTTTTTACCCAGTTTGCCTGCCTCTTTTTCAAGAAACTCTACAAGCCTTTCTGAATCTACACTCTGAATAAAATCAAAGTATTTAACTGCTTTTTTTACTTTATTTGTCTGTAAGTGCCCTACCATATGCCATTCAACCTCCCTACCTATTGCTTCTATTTTAGGAATTGCTTCTTGAACTCTGTTTTCTCCTATTTTTTTTATCCCTTTATTTATTGCCTCTTTTATCCTCTCCACATCTACTCCCTTACTTACTGCTACCACTTCTATTTCCTCTGGCTTTCTATTAATTCTACTACATATAGTTATTATTCTTTCTTTTAATTTCTTGATATTATCCTCTATTGTATTCCCTACACACATCACCCACCCCATAGTTTTTTACGTTTTTCCCATCTCTCATAAAAACCAATAGTAAACCCAAAGTTAAAATAAAATTCCTGTGTATATCTTCCTTTTCTATATCCGGGCATAAAAACTCCATAGACCCATGCTTTCTCAAACTGCATTCTATATCCTACCCGAACTCCATATTCACAAAAATCTCCGATGTTCTGTTTTCTATAGGAGAATCCAAAATCAACATCCTCACCTTCAAAGATTGTGTTAAACTCAATACAATCATTTTGTATAAACTCTGCCACCACTCTTTTATACATAAAAAATATCCTTTTATGAGTAGAAATTAAATATTCTTTATTATAAACATCCACTGTATCCTCATGAAGCCACTCCGTTATCTTAATATCCATTTTTATCTTAGGGGTATAATATATTCCTAAGGCAAAGTTTGCATTTTTATATCCTGTCCATAATCCATAAAAACTCTTTGCCCAAAAAGAATAGAAAAATGAATCAGGATAAACCGAACTTTCGTTAAATATTGCCTCCCATCCCTCCTGCACCTTTCCAAAAAACAGTTCGGGTACCCAGGCTATATACCATCCCTTTTTCTCAACACTTGCAAATAAAAAAATAGAGGATATATTACCCTGAGAATGAATCTTTCTTAAGATATTATAACCGAATACTTGTATAGTATCACTTCCTACATTAAAATCCATATCGTATTTTTTGTATATTCCCCCTGCAAACTTAAATTCCTTTACAGGAAGATAGATATAGTAATACGAGGGAGAAAAAGCATAACCATCATTTGCTTTATCCTTTTCTATGGTTCTTGCAAAATCCAACTTAAACATTAGCTCAGATTTCACATACTTTGAGGTCCATAGAATAAAATTTTTATAGTTAAAGAAAAATTCATACCCCAGTCCCTTAGAATTATATATTGAAATTGAAAATAAAATGGTTGAGATCATCAAAACCGAGAGGTTGGAGGTTTTGTATAATAGATTTTCAACTTTACACTATCAACAATGTGTAGAAGGGATATATTAAAATCCTTATCCAACATAGATAATGCAATTCCTTTCTTATCCTCTGCCTCTTCTCTCTCATCCACCCATTTCTGAATAAGTTCCCGAAGTGATACAATTACTACGCTATCATCTTTAAAAAAGAATTGAGAACTATAAAGTCCACCTATCTTTGTGTACTTACCGTTCCATTCTTCTACTATATCGTAAATTCCTAAGGAAAGAGTATCCTTAGGTATATATATACATTTTATTGGTATCCACAGCTCTGCTCCTACCACATCAATGACTTTAAGGGAAGTGTCTTTTTTAAAGAGTGTATCTAAGGAAAAGGCAAGCATAGTAGTATATTCATATCCAGAACCTATCCATCCGTTCTTTGGCTTTTTGGTAGAAAAGACTATTGAAGCATCCTGCATTAAAGAAATAGTATGTTCATCCTTATCACTATAATATTTTAGTTTTGGAGCTTTCTCTGTTATGCCTTCCTTAGATACAAAGTAAAAAAATCCATTTTCTTCTTGAGGTATGAAAATCATTCCATGATAATTTTCCAAAAGAGATAAATACGGTGTTACATCCAAAACCACACTATCCTCTCCTGTATCAAACTCAAAAAGGACATTTGAACTATCATACTCCCCACCGGGAATATCCCATCTCATATCACTACTGGAGAGTATCCAGTTCACATATTTTTCTTCCCACCAGTAAGTTACTGGATAAACTTTTACCTTTATGCTATAGTTATGGTATCCACTCCTTTTGTACAATATAAGAAAGGCTGAGTCAGCATCTCGTATGGTATCATTTATAGGAAATTCTATAAGAAATCTGGCTTCATACATTGAATCCTTTCCTATTACCAGATTAACTCCTTTTCCCATGCTTATATAGTTTCCAAAACTCTCCATAGAATCGGCCCCTAAAGTAATATAATAAACAGTTGTATCTATTCTTCCCGTTTCCTCTCCGCCTACAGAATTTTCACTACATTGAGTTAAAATTAAAGTTAATACACTAAGAAGAAAATGCTTCTGAAATTGCCTCATCAAGTTTTACCTCAGTAGCAAAGATTAACTGTTTTATTGCATTTTTAATAGCCCTGGATGTAGACCTTCCATGACTTATCACAATATTTCCTCTTACTCCAAGAAGAAACGCTCCCCCTGTTTCTTCATAATGAAACCTTCTTAAAAACTCCTTTATCACAGGTTTTGAAAGCCATTTCCTTAATCTATATTTTTTTTCCTCTTTCATCATATGTTTCAATACTGAAAGTATAGTTTCCACTATTCCTTCTGCTGTTTTCAGCATGATATTTCCACTGAATCCCTCTGCCACAATCACATCTGCTTTTCCATGCAACAATTCGTTTCCTTCTATATTCCCGATGAAGTTTAAAGAAGAATTTTTAATCAATTGATAAGCCTCTCTTACCAACCTATTCCCTTTCAAAGGTTCTGTCCCCACATTTAAAAGTCCAATTCTTGGGTTCTTTATGTTGAAAATTTTCTTTGCAAAGACATTCCCTATTTTTGCATAATCCAGTAGATGTTTTGGTCTCGCATCTACATTTGCTCCTACATCAAGGGCAAGCATTTTACCTTCATAAGGATTTGAAATTACAACTCCTATTGCAGGTCTTTTTATCCCCTCTATAGTTCCAAGTACTGTAAGGGCAAAACCCATTATAGCTCCTGTATTACCTGCACTCACAAAACCATTAACCTTCTTTTCTTTCACGAGATATATACCTCTTGCAATAGAAGAATCCTGTTTTTTCAATGCTTTTGAAGGCTCCTCATCCATATCAACTTTTTCTGAAACTTTTAGAAAAGAAAGTCTTGGATTATCCAACTTATTCCTATACTTTTCAAAAACCTCTTTTGTCCCTATCGCTACTACTTCTATTTTATTTTCCTCGTTTAAAACATCAAGAACTCCTTCTATCTCAGGGAGAGGAGCATTATCACTCCCCATTAAATCCAGGGCAATCTTCACTTTTCAGCCTTTTCTACAAATATTACTTCTTTTTCACCATAGTATCCACAATGAGGACATACCCTGTGGGGGAGTTTTGGTTTATGACAATGAGAACACTCCACCCACTGGGGTGGTATGATTTTCCAATGAGTTCTTCTTTTTCTTCCTCTTGCTTTTGAGTGTCTTCTTTTAGGTACTGGCATCCTTCCTCCTTTCTATTACACAAGAATTAATTAAATAATACACAAAACTTACTCAAAGTCAATTTATTCTTCTACCTTCTTTATCAAAAAGGTGAATTTTTTTCACATCAGGATAAAAGAATACCTCCTTTGTTTGTATGCTATATCTTGTTTTTGCCACAATTCTTTTTCCTTCCTTGTTAAGATACACTATGTTTTCTCCACCGGTATGTTCAACAAGTTCTACTTCTGCTTTTACAAAACCTCTTTTCTTTTTGAGTGATATTACTATATCCTCAGGCCTTATTCCTACCATTACCTCTCCTTTATATTTTATTTTCACAGGTATTCTTATCTCTTTCCACACAAACTCTTTATTTTTTATCTCTCCTTTTATTATGTTCATTGATGGAGAACCTATAAAGGTAGCAACAAAAGTATTTTCAGGTTTATTGTATAATCTCACAGGATGATCAACCTGCATTATTTCTCCCTTATTCATCACTGCAATCCTTTCCCCAAGTGTCATTGCTTCAACCTGATCGTGAGTTACATAGATAGTAGTTATCTTTAATTTTTTATGTAATCTTGAGAGTTCTGCTCTCATTTCAACGCGGAGTTTTGCATCTACATTTGACAAAGGTTCATCAAACAAAAAAACCTTAGGATTCCTCACAATTGCCCTTCCAAGAGCGACTCTTTGCTGTTCTCCTCCTGAAAGTTCCTTAGGCCTTTTGTGTAAAATATGAGTTATACCAAGCATTTCAGCAGTTTCTTTCACCTTTTTTTCTATTTCGTGCTTTTTTAATCTTCTTATTTTTAAAGGAAAGGCAATGTTATCATACGCTGTCATATGAGGATAAAGAGCATAGTTCTGAAATACCATTGCTACATCCCTATCTTTTGGTTCAACATCATTCACCTTTTTCTCCCCTATCCATACTTCTCCTTGGGTAGGTTGTTCAAGTCCTGCAATTATCCTCAACGTGGTGGATTTACCACATCCAGATGGACCAAGTAAGACAAAGAATTCTCCATCTTTTATTTCAAGATTTATATTTTTTAGAGCTTCTACATTACCTGGATATATCTTTGTTACTCCTACCAGTTTTACACTTGCCACTTAACCTTTGTAACTCCTTTTTGTAACTATTTTGAGAATCCTGATAAGAGTCTTTCTCAAATCTTTCCTTGAAACTACCATATCAACCATTCCATGTTCTAAAAGAAACTCTGATCTCTGAAATCCTGGAGGGAGTTTTTCACCTATGGTTTGTTCAATAACCCTTGGACCAGTGAATCCAAGCAATGCTCCGGGTTCTGCAATTATTATATCTCCAAGGGATGCAAAGGAGGCCATTACTCCTGCCATTGTGGGATGAGTCAAAATGTTTATATATGGAACTCCCTCTTTATGTAATAAAGCAACCTCTGCAGAGGTTTTCACCATCTGCATTAAAGATAAGATCCCTTCCTGCATTCTTGCTCCACCTCCTGATGCAGTAAGAATCACACAAGGAATCCTTTCTTTTCTTGCTTTCCGAAGTGCCCTTGCTATCTTTTCCCCTACTACAGAACCCATACTTCCGCCTATGAATCCAAAATCAGTTATTCCAAAAATTATTTTGATTCCTCCTATGCTTGCATAGCCTGTTAAAACCCCTTCAACCAGTCCTGTTTTTTCCTGAGATGCTTTTAGTTTTTCCTTGTATTTTGGAAAACCAAGAGGATCTACTGATTGAAGGTTTTTATCAAATTCTTCAAGTTTTCCATCATCAAGGAGAAGTTCTAAATATTTTTTACATGGTATCCTGAAATGAAAATCACATTTAGGACATATCCATAGATTTGCATCAAGCTCTTTCCTGTAAAGAATCTCACCACAAGACTCACATTTAAGCCAGAGGCCATCTGGGACCTCTGGCTTCTTCTCGGGTTTTTCAGCCTTTTTTCTAAAAAACACTACTTCTTAAACCTTTCTTCAAGTTTTTTAAGAACCTGAGGTAAAGTGGTATATTCCATATCTTCTTTTGGAAGTCTATGAGGTTCAAATGGACCATGTCTTCTCATATAATCAGCTATCTGATTTGCAGTCCTTCTTGCTTCATCAAAAGCAGGATCATCAAACATATCACGTGGTCCAACAAGTCTTCCCTTTGCTATTTGAAATCCAGCAGCTATAACTCTTGGTGGTCCATCAAATCTGGAGGGGTGAGCATTTTTCAAACTTACAGGCATTAGAGGTCCATTATGGGATCCCCTCATCCATCCTGAAACAAGATGAGGAAATGCAAAAGGTTCAAGAACTTCTCCCACAGCAGGAAGTCCAGCTTGACATCTTATAATTAAAACTGGATCATCTTTACCAACATATTTGCCTGCAATTAAAGAGAGTTTTTGAGTTGACGCAGTTGCTGCAATTGTTCCGTCTTTCTTGTAAACATTTTTTATAACATATGTTTCATGAGCACCAATCAGCGCAAGGAGATCATAACTCTCCTCAGGAGTATCAAGGGTAATTGTATGACCTTCGTATAGGTCAAGTATTTCAAATCTAAAACCATCGTGCATATGTGGGTCTATTACAAGTCCTGCAGTATTAAATGGATCTGCAAATATACGATACAATGGAAGATTCCAAGCCCCAGGGGATGTTTTATCTGCCATGAATATAATAACCGGTTCTGAAGGCCTTTCAACAAACTCCATTTCAGCAACTCCGGGGCCCATACCTTTAACATTCCCTGAAAAAGCATCAGATAAAAGATCCTGCCCTGCACCGTAAAGTTTCAGCTCCTTTGCAAGTTCTGTACATTGTTCAAAAGTTCTCCACGCAAGTTTATGTACATCTTCATTATCCACACCATGCCTATGGGTCATTATTAACTGCAAATCATCTCCACAATAGGTAACATGAAAATCAATTATAAGTCCATCTCTCTTTGCAGTTAAAAGTAACTGTTCTGCCTTGGCAAGTATCTCAGGATGGGATGCAGAATGTCCAACAAAACCACCAATATCTGCCTTAATCACCGAAAGGGTAATCTTTTCTTCCATAAATTTCCTCCTTTTTACAATTTTTAAAAAGGATAATTCCATTTCTTCCAAAAGTCAAGAAAATGTAGAATTCCATTCAAAAAATATTGCCATCTTTCTAAATTTTCC
>CAYQJV010000057.1:0-7617 GCA_964417925.1 uncultured bacterium
GAGCATATAAGCCATTTTTTCATATTTTACCCTCCTGTTTTAATTTCTTTTACTCTATTCCAGAATTCTCTATAGCTTATATACCCTTCTGAAATAATGTAAAATTCTTTACGCTTCGGTAGCAGGATTCCAATAGTAGGTACACTTTGCACTTCTGCGAATTCTGCTTCACCCTCGTTAACTTTAACTGGAAATCCTATGTCTTTCAGAATGTTAGCCTCTTTAGGGGAATTTACTATCCCTATCACATTATACCCCTTTTGAGCTAAATATCTCATTAAATAAGTTTCCTGTCTGCAGTATGGACAATGAGGATCCAGAAAGTAAACTATAATTCCCTCTCTTTTCAGTTCCTGTGGAGTGAGTGCAATGATTAACAAAAGGATTTTAAGCAAGTTTAACCTCCTTATACTCCTTTAAATGTATTTCCTGGGTTAATATTTTTTGTGGTTTTACTACCTGCTCTTACCACTGTACCTGCACCCTTGCTTGCTGCTCCTATTCCTATTCCCACTGCTCCTGTGAAAACAGATCCTGCAGTCCTTGCAGTGGTAGATACGGCTGAACTTGCCGCTGAAAGCATACCTGAAAGAGAACCTCTGGCAATTATCCCATAAGTAATTATTGGAACTGAAAATACCAGTATAGAGCCGACTGTTAGTGCCATATCCTTGGACATAGAAATTGAACTCAGTACTTTCTCATCAATAATGCCAGCTGTGCCTGCAGAAATTACTTTATTTATAAGGTTCATTTTAATAAAAGCGTTTGTAAGTTGCTTAACTAATACCATGAATGGTAACCATGATTGTATCCATACCAGGGATCTAAAATACTCAAAGAGGATTTTTGCCCCTCCTGGTAGAAAAGCAAAAGCAAGGATGATAGGGAAGGCAAGGAGAGCAAGGCTGAGAGTAAAGGCGTTAATATAAGGCATAGCTCTGAAAGCAATATCTGCTCCCAATCTTCCAAAGAAGGATCCAAGCCATTCGGTTAGTTTGGCAAATATCCCGGAGATAAACTTCATAACTCCAGAACTCTTTTCATAGAAATAACTGTTATCATCTGCTATTTTGGCACCGTCCTTAATGAGCTTAATCATCTTTACACTAAAAAATATGTCTTTCCATGACTTTCCAACAACTTTCTCTATTGATTTTACTTTCCTAGCTACTTCCAGTCTCACAGCACTTTTCCCTGTGCTATTAAAAGCATCTTCGGTTTTTGCAACAAGAATATTTACATCGTTTTCCAGGATGGACTTCCATTTTTTCCAGTATTCCTTACATGTCATAACTTCCCTGCTTTGATCATCTACAATTAACAGGTCTTCAGCACTTTTGACAATATCATTGATATCCTGACTCCTCACTTCTCCATACTTTTCAACCTCTCTGGCTACAGCAGGAGCTACACAGGACTGTATGTACCTTCTTATCGCATTATCAGCCACGATATCTCCCAAATCGCTCTTATACACTTCATAAAGTCCTTCAGCAAGGGTGTACGGATACTGTCTATACAGAACTCCTGAAAACCTGTACATGGTATTATCGGCAAGTGCAGTCAAAAGCCCCTGAAAATAAGATGTTACAGACAACCCAATCCATAACAAAATAGGTGTTTCTCTCGGCTGGTGCTCAAGATTAAGAGTTTGGGCATCCCAATTGTGAGCAAAGGAGTATGAGGATACCTGTATCCGTCCTAAGCTCATGGTAGAAGCGGAATATAACAGCAATAGTATTATTATGTAAGCTATAGATGGCAGTATATTTCCACTTAAAAATCCCTGAATAACCACAATTGCAAGTCCAATAAGAGCTATACTCATAAGAATATATTTATACCTTCCTTCATGTAATATGGCTACTGTCTCATCTAGTGCTGTTCCAACTACTGCAATCTCTACAGGAGAATCAACATACAGTTTCGTGTATGGATTATTGGTCCATGGTGCATCTGTGGAAGGTTCAACTGGTGTTACCTGTGCTGAAGCTGTTTTAATACTTAAAAGAATCAGTAATATAAAAATTATCTTTTTCATAATTTCCTCCCTACAGGGTATCAGTTGGTTCTGGTGGTATTGGTGGGGGTGGAGGAGTGTAAGTCGGTTGGAAAAATAGGCTGGTGGGTGCCTGGTCCGTTTCAAACACTCTCCTTGCGTTGTTGGACAGGACAGTTGTCACATAGTAGTATTGCTGATTTTTCAGATCTCTTAATATTTCCTGGAGCTTATCACTATTAAAATTACTCTGGATCAATGCGAATTCTTCTCTGGCTGCCTCCCATCTCCTTTTCAGTTCTTCAAGTTCTGTTGGTGAAATTTGCACATCGTTTCTGCTCATACATCCGTAAATAGCCCTGTGTCCCAATGTTATGGCCATTTTGCATGCATAATATGCGTTAGTGGTGGCTATAACTCCCTTTACTGTCTGTCTCACTGTTACAGGTGCAGATATCATCTCAAGTATAACCTGGGGATTTATAGCCGTCCCTGGTGGGCTCATTTTTGCAAGGTAATAATACAGTTTTGAGTACCTTTGAGCTGCATTTAAAGAACCGTAGTTATTAACCATGTAAACTGCAGAATCGAAGATGGCTCCTGTTACCCTTGTAACACTATCAAAGATTTCAGGTATGGTAATTGTGGGATCCTGGATTTTTACGCTCACAGCATTACCACTTCTTGAATATGTGATATAACCAAACAGGGCTTGTAACAACTCCTTTTGTTCAGGAGTAAGCTGTAAAGCATCAAAGCAGCTTTTCATCTTACTGTTTCCAGTAAAAATGAAATTGGCTGCATTTTGCTGGCATGTTTCAATCGCATCGCTGAATCTATCTCCTGAAGCCATTCGTGAATTTACACATAGCCTCTGGCTCCAGGATAGGTCTTTCCACCTGGGGTCATTGGCAAGGGCCTGTAGTTCCTGGTCGTTACATCTCTGTGCATCCAACTCCAATACCTTTGTTGATAAACTGTTCATAGTATTTAACAGCTGACCAATGGTGTTATTTGAGTAGAGATAGGTCAATAAGTAACCGTATAAGGTATTGGTAGCATAGGAAATAGCCCAATTTTTAAGTTCTCCCCAATCAACATATGTACTAGGATTAACATGAAACCATATTCCTTTACAGGATAAATTAATATCAAGTCCTGGGGAAACTGAGGCGATTTTGAATTTTCTGGTTCCAGGTGGAATAAAGCCTATACCAATAGAGGCCCCGAACTTCCACTTTTGCGGAGAAGCTGAAGTATCAAAGTCAGCCCAATTATAATAATTTCCAGTAGTGTTTGTGTTTAGCCAATCTTTGTATTCCTGCCAATAATTTTTAAAGGTTCTCCATGGATCACTTAAGAGAATTAATATAATACCAATGCTGGCCATAGCCCAACTCCTGCTAAATAAATTCTTTTTTTAAGTTCTTTTGCAGACACCATGAATCTGGCCAAGATAAAAGCTTTATTGTCATCAGGGTAAATAAGCAAAAGAGCCGGTGGATATTTAATTCCTAAACTCTTTAACTCTCCTTCATCTTTCTTTTTAATTAGTGGTGGTGGTACTGTTACATTTCCCTTTGTTATGGCGAATACCAGGAATTTATACTTATCAGCAAATTCCTTTGTCTTCTCCATTAAAAGATGGCTCATTGCGTCGTTTGAAAGGTATAAAAGCAAAAACCCTTTAGTTCGTACTTTAAGAATTATAGAATCTTCCATAGCATATTTAGTTTTCCTGGCTTCCTGTGAAGTTACCAGGTTCTCGGCACTTTCAAGTCCTAATTTTATCGCGGCTGCTTTAATTGCATAGGCTACCTTTGTGGCCCTTTCGGACAGCTTCAAGTACCATGTAAGGTATCTTTCAGCATTATCAAGTGTCGGCTTAAGGATAAGTCTTTTGATAGGCTCTGGTGTATCTGGTTCAATTGGTAAAGAATCGTAAACAGTCAGGACTGTATCTGGCATACTTCCTGTAGCCTGGACTAAGGCATCTCTTTTAACTGTGTCAATTTTTGAGGTGTCCTCCTTGTACCATATCCAACCTTTATGAGGGAATGTTATGAGCATAATGATTATCCCGATCATTTTTTAACAGGATTATCTGTTGGGTTTAGTTTCAACTTCAAAATAAGCTTGGTTCTGCAGTTATATTTTTTCCAAAGCACATATCCAATCTCTGAGAGGTCATACTGTCTGTTGTGTGGTGGTGCAATATTCCCCTCCCATAGATATACAGGCTCTCCTATTCTTACACATTTACCCAATCCTGTTCGGTATATCCTGGGGTAATATCTCTGCAGGTTATATTTTTCCTTCCTTTCTGCAAATATTTTCCACCCTGCGGGTCTTGTAATCGGGCCAATTCCCGGGATATTAAGTGAATCCTCAATTAAAGGGTATGATATGGAGAAGAATATATAAACTCCCTTTATCACTTCATTTGCCGTTGCCTGATAATCTGAGCTCGTCAGCTGGGTTGCAATCAAAGGAAAGCATACGCCCCAACATCCGTTTGTATACATTTTGGCGTATTGCAATAGGGGTATAGAATCCAGTACTGAATCCCATCCTGCAGGAAGAATGGTTGTATGTAGGTAGTTTCGGATTAAATGAAAAAAGCCTGTTCCGGTGAGATATGCACAGTAAACACCGTCAAGGCCTATGGATACACCCACAGTGCTTTGAAAGAATGTAGGGGTGAGGATGTATAAAACAGGTGCTTCTGGTGCCTGCAGGAGTGATGTTACAGGAAATGGCATGGGCAGGCTGAGACCCGGTAATTGAATTCTCATTGTATCCTTTCCTCCCCATAATGGATAAAGTTCTGAAATAAAAGCCGGAATTGAATTAGGCCAATCTCCCCAATTACATTCAGTCTGGATAACCATATCCGTAATTTCCGCAATAGCACTACCGCCGCCCGGTACTACAGCGTCTAAGGTCTGTACAATCCTATCCCAAATCTGATCGGTTACTTCACTGGCTACGGAATCTATCTGACCAATCATGACCCTTGAGGCTGAATCGGGATATAAGTTGTATAAGTGTACCCAATAGGTGGAGTAGTTACCTTCTGGATGCTGGCGTAGTTGACTTGTTGTGGGAGCTTTGATATCTGCTGCAATCATGGAGGAGTAGTCTATATTAAAGGAAAAGCTTTTGGGTTCTGTATTAGCCTCCAGGATGGATGCAGGCCACCAAAAGGTTGATTTGAGAATGGTAATTTTTACAGCTATCTCCTCAGGGTCAAATTCAGGGTCCCATATTCCAACGGTTGTATTAAATCTCAGGCAATCCTTCCAGTTAAAGAACTGCATTTTATATCCAGATTTTACAGTCGGATTTCCCTTTTCTATCTTTAAATGTGGTATTAATTTTATTTTATAGCTCTGCATATTCCTCACAAACTTTCTGTATTCATTCAGCGCCTTTTCCATTTTAAGAGGCAATCCTGTTAAAAGAATCAGAAAGACTTTAATCATATTCATGTTCCTGTGCCAATATCTTAATTGCCTCTGTGGTACTGTATCCTTTTTGTTTTAATTCTTTTATCTTTTGTAAGTCGTTTGGATCTGTGGTAAAGAGCCAATAGGTGAACGGATCCGGAATAAATCTTCCCACTCCTTTACCAAGGGGTGTGTAGAAAAAGATCTCTGAGTATTTGCCTGTTACCTTTCTGAGGGATAAGAGAAGATCCCTGTATGCTTCATTCAAAATCAATTTTTTACTTTCCATTAACTGTGTTATGCTCTCCGGTTTCTGTCTCAAAAGGAAATAGAAATCTGCGTTATCAGCAACTGCCCTTCCGGACTCATTCATATAGAGGTCTGCAAGATTCTGTGTAATACTGATTGCTGCAGCTCCGTATTTTCTGTAAATCCTGTAAGCATTTTCTATAAACTTCGCACTGTAAGGGTCACTTAGCAAATCCCATGCTTCATCAATAACGACCAATTTTCTCTGTCCCCTGGGTGTGGTTGTGATAATTTTATTGATATGGAAAAGGACCATAAGGAGCACCACGGACACCAGGTCTTTTTTCCCTCTTATGCCCTGCATTTCAAGTACCACGAAATCTTTATCAAAGTGTATTGTAGCCGGAGCGTTAAAGAGTCTTGCATATTTCCCTTTAGCATAGCTATATATCATCTTTGCAAGGTCTTTGTGTCCGTGTTCAACTAAAATGTCATATAAATTACTGATTGTTGTATCTGTGCCGAATTTCTCAACTGTTTTAACTATCATTTCTTCAAGTTCTCCTTCCTGGACCTTTGATAATCTTTCCTCTCCTGCTGCCATTTTGGCAATAAGAGGAGTTACAAAGCCCAAATCTTCTTCATCAATTTTCCCATCTTCAACTTTAAGACTGCTAAATGGGTTCAAAATGGGCCACTTCTCATAAGTGAATTCTATATATTCTCCATTGAGATTTTCACATAATTTTTCATAAGAGCCGCCCACATCTAAAACAAAAACCTTTCCTCCCATAGCAAGGTAATTGATGATGAGATCATTTACAAAAAAGCTTTTGCCGCTTCCGCTTGCAGCTGATACAACACAGTTGTAATTTCCAGGGCTGTCAAAAAGATCTATGTACATTATTTCACCTCTCCTCGAGAAAACTATTTCAGCCGGTGTTTTTGTCCCTTTCCAGTCTCCTACAATAGGAACAAGGTGAGGGCAGTTGGAACTGAGGACTGTTTTACCTCTCTGCAAAAATCTTGATATGTAAGGTTCATAGGCCATTGGTAGAGCCTTTAAGAAGACAGTGGCTTTAACGCTTGTTTCCACCTGTGGAACATAATTGCATAGTTTAAGTAATGTTAAGACCTTATTTTCAGCCTCTTTAGCTTCTCTGATGCTTTTGGTGAAGGTAACATAGGTTAGGTAAGTTTTAATAAACGTTTCCCCTCTTTCTGCTCTGTCCAGTGCATAGTAGAGTTCTTCTGCAGCCTGTTTCACCTTTGGAAAGAATAAGGCAAGGGGTCCAGTAGCCTGCATGGTTTGTATTTTCTGCTTCTGAGAAATTGAGGCTTTAATTTTCTCCTGATCAGGTATATGGAAATTTACCGTTAGTAAAAAAGGATATGTGATTCTTCTTTGATCATTGAAAATATCCCCTGTAATAGGAGCTCTCATGTCCGGGTTATCAGGTGGGAGCTTTGATGTTATCACAGAGAGGTACCTGTCTCCCAATGTCATGGAATGTTTTTCTACATGTAAGGATGTATAGACGATTTGGTCTCTTATTGGGTACTTGGGATTGTATGAAAATTCTACCGGCACACCGTTCAGGATTTCAGTAATAAGACTTAAAAAATCTTTCAGTTCCAGAATTTTGGGTTTTAGTTCAAGTGATCCAAGAGTAGTGAAAAATGCTTCTCTCAGGTGGGCAAATTTCATTATCTCATCTTCATCGGGAACTTTTTTGTAAAATACCCTCAGTGTGAAAAAGTATCTGTACCTTAAAGGTCTGTATGGGGAATCCTTAAAAAACCCCTCTTTCCTGGATAAAATAAACTCCTTCCTTATGCCTGCGAGGGTTTTGCCCAATTTCCCCCTTTTAAGTGAAGCCCATTTTTCTATAAGTGGTTCAACATTAGGACTAGCAT
>CAYQJV010000058.1:0-7150 GCA_964417925.1 uncultured bacterium
GCATTTCAGTATCTCTTGGCCCATATATGGCAGAAGGTCTAAGAATAACTATATCAATTTTGTTACGATATTTTAAAAGTACCTTTTCTGCTTCTAATTTACTCTTTCCGTAAAGACTTTTAGGTTGGGCTGGATCTTCTTCTTTTCTTTCTCTATTTGGAGAAGATGGTCCAGAAGCGGCTTGACTACTTATGTAAATGAGTTTTTTTACTTTTTTAGCAACACATGCTTTAACTACATTTTCTGTACCTTGCGTATTTATCCTAAAGTATTCTTCCGGATGTTTCGTTTTCACTAAACCTGCATTGTGAATCACCACATCAATTTTTTCAAAGTTTTTTTCTAAGGATTCTTTTTCTGTCACATCTGCATATCCAAAGTTAACAGGTAGGTGTTTTATCCATTGCAAATTGCTACTTTTTCTTATTACTGCTTTTACATTATATCCTTCTTCTACGAGAAGTTCTGTAATATGACTTCCAAGAAATCCATTTGCTCCTGTAATAGCTATTTTCTTATCTTTTTTTTCCATTCCTCAGCTTTTGCAAGTATTCTTTCTTCATCAAGAGTAAGAAGTTGTTTGTTTTCCATTACGGTTTTTCCGTTTATGATGACAGTTTTAACATCCGAAGATTTTGCTGAATATGCAAGAAAAGAAAAAGGATTAAAACAAGGGATAGCATGAGGATGGTTAGCTTCCACTATTATTATGTCAGCATCTCTTCCTTCCTCTATACTTCCTGTATTTAATCCCCATAACATTGCCCCTCCTACAGTGGCCATTTTAATAACTTCCTTTGCGGGAACTAAAGTAGGATTTTTATTTATCCCTTTATGTATTAATACGGTGGTTCTTATTTCGTCAAACATATCTAAATCGTTGTTACTGGCGGCCCCATCAGTTCCTAAACCTATTTTTATCTTTTTTTCTAAATATACACCAATAGGTGCAATTCCTGAACCAAGTTTTAAGTTACTTTGAGGATTATGAACAACTCCGGTTTCTTTTTCTTTTAACAATTTAATTTCTTCTTCATCTATCCATACTCCATGTACTATTACAGTTCTTTGTGAAAGTACTCCAAGGGAGTTAAGAAAAGATACAGGGGTTTTCCCCCACAATTTTATAGACTCCTTATTTTCTTCTTCTGTTTCAGAAGCATGAAGAAAAAATGGTAGATTGTATTCTTCAGCTATTTCATATGCTTTTAAAATCTGTTCTTTTTCTGTAGCGTATACCGAATGAGGAGCTATAGCGGGGTAAACATAATTACTTTTTTTGTAGTTTTCTATAAATTCTTTTAAAAAAACAAATACATCTTGAGGATTCTTAAAAGAAGGGGTAGGAAACTTAAGTATACCTTCTCCTAACACTCCTTTTATTCCCACTTCTTCACATATTTCTGCAACCACATCTTCGAAAAAATACATATCTACAAATGTGGTGGTACCAGATTTTATCATTTCAAGAATAGCAAGGTAAGAAGCATCTCTAACCCATTCTCTTGACACAAATTTCGCTTCAAGAGGCCAAATATGATTTTCAAGCCATTCTTTTAAAGGAATATCGTCTGCAATCCCTCTTAAAAAAACCATAGCAGCGTGGGTATGAGAATTTATAAACCCTGGCATTACGATACAGCAAGATGCATCTATTTTCTTTTTGGCAGTGCAAGTTGTTTCTTTACCTATATAGGAAATTTTTCCCCCTTTTATTCCAATAACTCCATTTTCTATTATTTGAAATGGAGTAAGAATAATACCATGCTCTATCAATAAATCAAATTCCTTCATCTTGTTATTTTTATTTTTAAAATTGTGTCATTCTTTCTTAACTTTTCAACTACATTCATACCTTTCTCTACTATACCAAACACTACATACTGCCCGTCAAGCTGGTGTTGAGGAGCAAGACAGATATAAAATTGACAACTTGCAGAGTTTGGATCCGGTCCTCTCGCCATTCCTACAGCTCCTTTTTCATGGGTTTTGGAATTTTTTTCAAATGGAATTGTATATCCTGCATTTCCATATCCTGTACCATAAGGATCGCCTCCTTGAATTACAAAGCCAGGAATATATCTGTGGAATATAAGTCCATTGTAAAATCCTGATTCTGCAAGTCTTATGAAGTTTTTTACAGTATTAGGAGCATCCTTTGAATATAGAGTAATTATAAATTCCCCTTTGTTAGTATATACTATTGCTTTTTCTTTTCCTGTAAGTTCTACTGGTTTATTTCTTACAGAAAGAGCAAGTTCGATTCTTTTCTTGGGAGTAAGAGGCAATACTTTTTCCTTATCACTCTGCTTTTTTTCTTTACACGTCATTATTAAAAGTCCTATAAATGCAATAATAAATATTTTTTTCATTACATCCTCCTTTTTATTTTAATTATAATCTGTGTTTGTTTAGAAGTCAATTCAAACTATTTTTGCTCCTCTTTAAAAGAATTAATGCAATTGTTCCTCCAATAATCTCTGGAACCGTCATCCATAATCTCTGAAGAAAAGAAATTGGTACAGCAATTTCAGCAGGCATTATTTTTGATAGAAAAAGAACAAGCATTCCTTCCCTTGCTCCAATTCCTGCTGGAAGAAAAAATACTACTACTCCTACAAAATAAGAAGCAGAAAAACTACTTATAATATATCCTAACTCTTTTATTTCAATTTCTATAAAAGAAGATAAAAAAATGTATAGTCCAATTCCTAAAAATATCCAACTTAATATATGTCCTGTTAGAAGAAAAATCATGTTTTTAAAGTTCAAAGTTATTTTTATAGGCTGTTTTTTTAAAATGTATAAAATTGAGTTTAAGAATTTTTCAATTAAAGAAGGAAAAAGAAGTATTGTAAGAATTATTAAAACAGTTATATAGATTATCCAAGCACGTTTTGGGTAAAATTTTATAAATACAAAACTTCCTACTACTGCACTTGCAATTATGTTGATAAAATAATTAATTAAAGTTACAGTGGCACTTTTTTTAATTTCTATCCCTTTTTTATTTAAAAACCATACCATTCCTGCAAGTTGCCATATTTTTCCTGGTAAGTATCTTCCAAAAAGAGAAAGAAACCATATAATGAAGGAATGTTTGTAAGTAAGAGTTATACCAGAAGAGTTGGTTATGTATTTCCAGAGAAAAATTAAGAAAGTAAACGAGAGGAAAAGAAGTATTATAGAAATTATAAAGAAAGAAAAAGAAAATTTCCATTTAAAATTTTCTATTAGATGCCAGTTTTTTAAAATATATTTTGTAAAGAAAAAAAGTATTAAAAATATAATTAGAATTTGTAGTACGATTTTAATTCTTTTTTTCACAAATATTTAATTACTTTTTTAAAAATTCTAAACTCTATTCTTCTATTCATCGCTCTTCCTTCTTTTGTATCGTTTGGCACAAGTGGTTCTGTATCTCCATATCCTTTGGCTATTAATCTTTGAGGGTTTATCCCAAATCGTTCCACAAGATAGTTCTTTACAGCTTCGGCTCTTGCCTGTGAGAGTTCTAAGTTATTTCTATACTTTCCATGTACCACAGGAATATTATCAGTATGTCCTACAATTTCTACTACAACAGAAGGGGGTTTTTCCAAGAATCTTCCAATACTATCTAACATAGGATAAAATGCAGGTAAGATTTCAGCTTTTCCAAACTCAAAATTTATATGTAAAGTCATAAATATTTTATAAGATTTATTTTCCTTTTTTTCTTTTGTTAATTCAAAAGTAATTATTTTTTCTTTTTCATAAAGTTGTGTATGTTTGACTTGAGGTATAAATTTTTTTTCATAAGGTTGTACTTTTAGAAAATAATTTCCATAAGGTAAATTTTTTATTACAAATATTCCGAAGTTTTCCTCTGTAGTTATTTCTCCACTTACTTCTCCTTTATATTCAATTTTTGCAGAGAGAGGTTCGTGGGTTTCTTTGATTCTTACAATTCCTTTAATTGTGTCAGTTTCTCTTTTTTCCAGTCCAATTATTTTTATATTTTCACCTGGTTTCACTTCTATTGAGTTTGTAACAGGATAATATCCTTTTGAATAAACTAAGATGTACAATTTTCCAGGAACAAGCCATTTATAAATTAATGGATGGTAATGTGTCTCTTGGGTAACATTGATAATACCTTCAAGCCTTACTGTAGCATTTACAAGGATTTTTCTTTGTTTTTCTACTATTTTAATGGTAAGTTCACAGTAAGAAGGTCTTGGATGTAAAAGTTTTTTTAATTCTATTCTATGGGTTAAACCTATTTTTTCAAAACATACGCAAGAGTAGTTTATCCAATAATCTTTTACGTTTATCCCTAAACCAAAGTGTAAAGGATAAAACTCAGAACTCCTTATGGTGAATCTTAGACCATATCCAAACCAAAGCATATTTTTATACATATATTTTATTCCTATCCCTGTTTCTGTACCTTCATCATTTACCCATCGGATATAGAATGGAATATATGTAGATTCAAAATGGAATAATATTCCTGCTTCGGAAACGAAAGGAATAGGATATACATTTTTTGAATTTGAATAATAAATTCCATGAGATATATTTTTAAAATTAACACCTCCAATTAACCATTTTTTAAACTGCTTTACAAAGCTTAAATCAAAAGATGCTCCGATTCCCCATGTTTTTATAAGATTTTCATACAGAATTTTCAAATTTACACCTATTGAAGTATGCCTATTAAGTAGAAAACCGACCCCACACAAAGCAATCCAATCCTGAGGATAGAGAATTTCTTGGAAGAAATTTTCCTTTGACCATTTTTCAACAGGAGTAATAGAAATTAAAATTCCTGTACCCACAGCATATCGTTTTTGAGTTTTTGTATAAAATAGATAACTTTCTTGAGTATCAAACAACCACTTTCTGTATCCAAAATTGAGTACATCTCTTTCTAAAATACCAAGTTCTGCACAAGAAAACATAATGGAGGTAGCATTATATATTCCCACAGGAGCATATCCTATTGCTTCTCCTTCAGCTCCAACTCCATACTTCAACATTACAAAAGAAGAACTTCCTATGGAGATAAAAAGTAAATAAAATATCATGGTAGGATTAAAACTTTATTGTGAGCAGAATACTTTTTATTGTTTTTAGTAATGACTTCAAGTACATAACCATAAATTCCCGGAGCTAATTGATTATTATTATCATTTCTACAATTCCATTTCAAAAGGTATATTCCTTTTTTATAAAATTCTCCATTAATCAAATTTTTTACTCTTCTTCCTGCTTTATCGTATACCGTAAGATGTACCATTCCATCTTCGGGTATTATAAATATAAATGTAGTGGAATCTTTACATGGATTCTCATAGTTGTGGATATGAATTTCACATAATAAATCAGTTATTATCACTGCACTATCCTTAACCTCAGGGAAATAGGTAGATTGAACATATACAACAGTTGTATCTGTAAGTGTCCTTATTTCTTTTGATTTACCTTGAATAAATTGTTGTATTTCTGGAATTTTGAGTATAAGCATTAAGGTAGCATTTCCTTCAAAAGGAGGTAAACTGTCCAGTAGTGTAGTGTCAGTAATTTCTCTTTCTATTTTTTCGATTGTGCCATCAATCCATAGGGTAACGTTTTCTGTGTAATTCTCTTCGTTTTTTACATTAAGTTTATACTCTATTCGTTCTCCCATAGTTGTTTTTTCTTCCACATCAGGTTCAATAGTTATTTCCCCCCTTAGGGAGAATCTTAGTGATTAAGAATACAGAGTCTTGTACATTTTCATCATTAGAAGATATTGCCTTTATAGTTACTGTATTCTGAGAGTAAGCTAAGGAATGTAAAGGAGGGATGATTTTTACCAGTATATTTTTCTGTGCCCCCTGACCTTTTAACATTCCTATATCTATTATTCCATCTTCATCCGTATCTTTTAAAGGATTTTTTAAAGTCTCTATAAATTCTACCACTGTATTTTTAGGAGATAAAGCAGTTAAATCTATTACGTCGTTATCCATTACCTGTGTTTGTAACATATAGATGATAATAAACAGGAACTAAAGGATAAGTTGAATCTTGTTGAGAGTATTCAATGTCAACGCCAGGATTTATAAGTACATTAATAAATATGGTAAGAGTATTATCTGAACATTCCTTGGATGATAAAAATGCTCTTATTTTTGTTTGTCCAGGTTTAAATGCAACTGCAGAATCAGGAATCATTAGTTTTACAATTACTGATACTGTATCATAATTTTCTACACTATCAAGATCTACAATTCCATCGTGATCAGTATCTTTAAGAAAGTTATGCATACTGTCATATAGCCTAATATTCCACTCTGGAGGGATTAAACTATACTCTATTTCTACTACACCTTTTAAATAAGAGTAATTAACCACGTTGATTCTGTAAGTTACAGTACTTCCAGGTAATACACTATTACAGATAGAAAGGTACACTATCACTCCTTCTACCTGTGTGATAAGAATAGCACTATCTTTTACAGTAGAATCGTTTACCGATATCTCGTATACAATTTCTGTATCAATTGTAACACATGGAACATCCGGAACATACACATATATCATAAATTTCCTTTCCCCTCCAAAGTTTTCTATCTTTCCAAGATCCGGTTCCCCATTATTGTTAGTATTTTGAAGAGGGATTCCTGTAGCATCAAAAAATTCTATTTTCCAGCCATGTTTACTTTTTGCTTTTAAATTAATTATGTCATAGGCGTTGCCTAAGTTTTTTGCAATTAAATAATACTTTATTGTATCGTAGCATAATGCTTTTGCATTGCTGTCTTTTTCTATTTTTATTTTAGGAGTTGCAGTAATATAGGTTCTAATCATCGCAGTGTCGTAGAGTGAAGGAGATGCAGAAGATACTCTTTTTATTATAATTGTATCTACATCTATTCCCATCACATCATGAGGAGGTATGAACTTTTAGAATGAGTTTTTTCTTTCCTCCATTTTTTGATAATAATCCGGTATCTGGATTACCATCATTATCAGTATCAGTTAATGGATTCCCCGTAGTATCGGTTAATATTATTTTCCAATCTTCATTGAAGTTTTTATAAGATATTTCAATTATGTCATCTTTTTTAGTATTATTTATCACTCTGGTTTCGTAAATTGCTGTATCTTGAGGGAGAAT
>CAYQJV010000059.1:0-6811 GCA_964417925.1 uncultured bacterium
TTTCAGTGTTTAAGATAAGATATCTCTTCATGTTTTAGGAGGTGTAAAATGCTGGTATATATGCTTTCAATCTTAACACTTTTAAACTTTTCAGGTAAGGAGAGTGTAAAACTGAATGACAATGTAAAGGTGGAAATTTTCCTTGCTGGCAAACTTATGGTTGTGCCTATCCCGGGGGAAGAGCTAAGAGTCTCTTACATGGTTCCTGATAGTTTAAGTAAATTCTTTTCAATCAAAAAGGAGGATAATTTAGTAAGAATATCTTTCTCAGACAGTTTTAAAATTAAGACTCTCAAACAATTAAAACACCTCAAAGATACTGTAGAGTTTTTTATAGAGCTCCCTCAGGATGTCATTATGAACCTCGAAATTGGAGGTGGAGCCCTTAAAAGTGATATAGAACTCGGCGGTTTAAGATTGAAAAAACTTATTTTGGAGTATGGTGCAGGAAAAGTTCATGTGAAATTCAGCGAACCCAATAGAATTGTAATGGACTACCTCGAGGTTTCTGTAGGCGCTTCTAAAATCGAATTCTCAATGCTTGGGAACGCCAACTTTGTAAAAGGCGAGATAAACTGTGGTGCTACTTCTTTAAATATTGATCTTGGTGGTAAATGGAAGGAAGAGGCAGTTTTATACATAAACTCCAGTCTTGCAAGTATAACCTTACAGGCTCCCAAGGATCTTGCCTTCAATGTGATAAAGGAAGGCATTGTAAATCCGGGATTAGGAGAAGTAAGAACAAAAAACCCGAAGTTCACCATATATTTTGAGGGTGCTTTTAATGCTTTTAATTACGAGGTTTATGAAAAATAGTGAAAATAACTTTTTAGAAAAAGTAATTAGAATATAAAATCTTCAACTTAAGTGGTATTGTAGAAATGCTTAGGAAATGAAAAATTTTAGATTAAAATTATAGCATAATGGCTAGCTTATAAAAGCAATATTTTTTAAGCCTTAAGCTCATTGCCAAGGAAAAAGTAAAAAACGATTACCTTTAGCTATTTTTTTCTTTTTTATCTATTTATCTGCCTTCTTGGGAGAATTTACTTTTTCCTTTCTGCATTTCACCAGAAAACAACCACATGTCTTGGAAGCCAAGTCTTTCATATAGCTTTTTACTTTATTAATCCACTTCATGTCAGGCCTCCTTTTTAGTGTATTAAATTCATTAAGTCATAACCTGCCTTGATTTTAAATACTATTTTTTCGTAATTCGATTCCCATTTCTTGCCATTCTTGGAAAGATTTTTGGTAAATCCCAGATAAATTCCGGTTGTACTACTTATATCGTAGGAAATAATGCCATTCAGAGCCACTTCATCGTATCCTTCTTTATATTTTTTGTAGTTTAGATAGGGTTTGAAGGTTATTGCGTAAGTTAAAGGAATTTCTCCGAAAATCTGGAAAACGCTCTTTTCTGGCATTATATCGCAATCAATAAAATCTTCTTGAAAGCCTATGTTAAATTTATTAAATGGGGAAAGATTTAATCTCAGGGCTATGTATTTTAAATCAGAACCGAAGTATTTCCCCGAGTTGAAGGATAAAGATATATTCTTCCAGCTGGAGAGGGAATAGGCAAAGGAAATAAAATTGATATCCATCCGCGCATCCGGCAATCCTGTGTAGTTAAGAAGTGCTCTGGAGGATCCCAAAGAGAATGAAAAGGGAGCAAGTGAAACACTTATACCCGGTCCATATTCTTCACTGATTAATTCATTGGTGTATTTGTCCTTACGAGTGGAATAGTCACCATATACGTTAATGTTAATTTTTGACAAAAGGAATTGATAATTTAAAGTAGCTGAATATCTTCTAACTCTGTCAAAATAAATCAGGTGAATTGGAGAAATAAAGGAAGAGTCTATACTCAGATAAGATAAGCTAAAGCCAAGCCCCTTGAATTCTTGCCGCCTTTTCAATTTTACATATATTATATTGGATTTTGTATCCATCCTTTTCCCCAAAAGTCCAATTATATCCATTTTCACTTCTGGGATATAGAGGTTCATATCCATTGAATATAAGTTGAAATTGCCTTGGGTGGAGGCATTAAATATGCCTAAAATAAAGTTCTTTTCAAATGAGTATGTGGCTCTGGAAAAACCAACATATTTCAGAAGGGAATCTTTCACAAAATAGCCTGCGAAGGAGAGTTTCTTTCCCCTTGTGTAAAATTTTAAACCAGCTACAGGGTATTCAATATTTCTTGTCCTTACAAGTTCAATAGGGGTTGATATGAGATCTTTACCTTCCATAAAGAAGGGTCTTTTTTCAGGATAATTCACAGGAAGTCTTTCAAGATTTATTTGTTCTATATCAGCTTCTACATCTGAGAAATCGGGTCTATGTGTGAGATCAAGGAGTGTCCCCGAACCTTCTTTAAATCTTGCTGTGGTACCATATCTGAAAGAAAAATTATCCTTCCCTTCCCCTGAATGCCCCTTTTCTATTCTTAATTCTACTATCGGTATTAGAGAGTAAGAAGCGGATTCAATAGAGATTTTGTTGAAGTCGAGTTTCAAAGCGGCAATTCCTTTAACCTGTTGGAAAGAAGGTAACTTTACAAGTAACTGAAGTTCTGTATTCTTTGCTATATATCTTTCAATTTGTATTCCCCAATCAGTTTTAGCAAAGGATATAGATTTAAAATGAATAACCAGAAGTGCATCCCAACCATACTCAGTGTTTTTGACATCTACATGCCAATCCCCGTCCCATTCTTCCACATTACTTCCCCCTTCTGTAAGAATAAAATCCCTCTTTGTTCCCAGAGGATTAAACTGAAAACAATATGCTTCATTTCCCCTTCCCTGGGTATCTACATACACAAGGATCCAGTCATCAGCCATTATATTTTCTGAATCTCTTTTTCTAGTGGATGCCTGAATACCTTTTTGGTAATTTCTTGCAAATACATAGAGTGCATCCTGAGAGTAGCCTATCCATATGGTGGTAGATTCAGGGGGCTCAATCTCTTCATTAGGATAAACTTTTATGAGTTTGAAACCTGGATTAACCTTTATATCTTTCATAAAACTCTGTTCATTTTTGTAGAAAGTGGGGACGATTTGAAGAGATACCAGGATGTAAAGCAACAGATTCATTTATACACCTCCTGTATTTTTTTACCCAAATATATTATTTTGTTAAAATGGTTATAAAATCTTTCATTCCCGTGGAGGGTCATTATCAAGATTTTATTTTTTGTTCTTTTGAAAATCTCATCCAGGATAGCTTCCTTTGATGGCTCATCGATGTTAGAAAGGGGTTCATCAAAAATGTAGATACCAGCATCTTTTAAAAGTGTTCTAATAATCTGGATTTTCTGTTTCTCACCATCTGATAGGTTTATGCCCCCCCATTCTATACTCTCTTCAAGTAAATTAAATCGTTTTTTTAATTTGAACTTTTCAAAAAGATAATTAATATGTTTTCTATTAAATTGTTTTTTGGATATAAAGAGGTTCTCCTTTAAACCTCCGGGGAGTAATTGAGGAGGTTGAAAAGATGAGGAGACGTATCTTAAAAACGAATCTTTATTAATTCTATTGAAAGAGATATTGTTAATGCAGATTTCCCCCTCTTTATTCTCTATGAATCCGTGTAATGCATGAAGAAGTGTAGTTTTACCAGAGCCATTTTCGCCAAGGATAAGGACTCTATCTCCCGGTTTTATATCCAGGTCAAGCCTGTCTATAAGTTTCCTTCCTCTGATTGAGATAGAGAGGGACTGTATTTTGAGGCTGTGTATACGGTTTATCGTTATTCCACCTTTATAGGGTGAAGGTATGGTGAGTAGTTCTTCCATGCGCTCCATAAGAGCAATGGCATTTTCTATTTCAATGATTATTTCAGAAATATTTTGAACAGGCATTATTATATAATTTGCAAGAGAGAGAAAAGCAATAAGTGAACCAATGGTTAAATTACCTCTTATTATTTCCATTGCACCAAGGGTTACTATTATTACAGGAATGAGGTCTGACAAGCTGTTGTATAAAAGTGAAAACCCCCAGCTCAGTCTTATTTGTTCTGCATTTTTCTTAAGGAATTCTCTCAAATGAGATCTAAAAGAGTTTATGATCATGGATGCTGCATTGAATATTTTTATAATTTTGTAAGCTAGAAGGTATTCATTAAGATAACCTTTGAGCTTAGCTTCTTTTTCTCGGATATGTTTGATTTTTGGTTTTATTATTTTCCCATAGAGGGAATTCAACCCCTGGAATACAGGTATAAATAAAGCAGTAATCAACGTAAGTTTTACAGATAGTGTGAAACATGCAATAATGCCGAATATCAGTATAAGGATACTCTTTCCAAGGTGCATCGATGTATTTATCAGAGCCTCCTCAAATTCGTAGGGTTCATCAAAGATACGTGATACAAAATAACCAGGGGAGTTTGATATAATGTAGTGATATGGGAGAGAATAATAAGTCCGCAGTAAGTCTACCCGTAATTTCTCATCTATGGAGTTCCTCATTTTAAGGGAAAGTGTTCTTGTTAAAAATGAGCTGGTTTCCCTAAGTATTATGATGAATGTAATTAAAATTCCATAGAGTAAAAGCGTTTTATAATTTCCGGTAGGTATAACCTCATCGATGATTTTTTTGAAAAAGAAAGGAACCGGGAGTTGTAGCAGAGTTCCGATTATAAGAGTGACGAAGGCAATAAATAGAGTAATGTAGTGCCCTTTTGTGTATTTCTTTATATACTTCCAGTAAAGTTTTAAATCAAGTATATACCTTTTCATTTTCTTCTTTTAACTCGTAAATTTTTACCAACAGTTTGTCCATTATATATTTCCACATTTCGCAGTGATTTTCACCGGTGGAAAGTTTTTTGAAGGGGCATCCTCCACCACACACTGGGAGAAATTTGCAGGTTTTACATTCTTCACTTAGAGGTTCCATAAGCTCCCATTTAAGAACTTCCACATGATTAAAATCATAAGTGGAAATATCTCCAACGTTGTGTTCATTTCTTCCCACGAGGTCATAGCATTTTTTTATGTATCCATCCGCATCAATAAGATAATGAAAGGGAGTAATACCAGCGCAAAATACATAGGAAATATCCGGATATTGCTCATAGTCAAATCCGTATTGTTTAAGCAGAGGTAAAATTACGTCTACATATACATTACCATATTCCTCTGTTGTAAAAAGATGTTTTTCCATGTGTACATTTCCCGTCACAGGCGCAAAATACAGGTCAAAATTTTCATTTGAAGCAAAAACAGATAGTATCTCAAGCAAATCTTTAAGAGAGGATATATTGGTTTTATCAAGATTCACCCTCAGATTGATCTTAATAGGAAGTTTAGATTCCAATATTTGGCGCATATTTTGGAATATTGTGTAGAAAGTGCCTCCATGGAATCTGTGCTTCCTTCTTGAATTGTGTACGGGTGGAGGACCATCCAAAGTTATTTGAGCCCGCTCCACGTTAGCCTTTTCATAAAGTTCCTGTGCTGTATCTAGGTTGTAGAGGTAACCATTTGTAACGATTTCAGCTTTAAGAGAGATGGCCTTTTCCTTTGTAAAAGAATTTAGAGTGGCGCCTATTCTTAAAATTTTTTCTACTTCCAAGAGGGGTTCACCACCGTAATATGCCACTTCTACCTCTTCAGGTTTAAATTCATTTATTTTGTTTTTTATGAAACTTTCGGTATTTCTTAAGGTTTTTTCATCCATAGAGATACTTTTTATTCCCTGCTCAAAGCAATAGTTGCAGCAGAAATTACAAGCAGTTGTGGGGATAATGGTGAACATTAGTTTTCGTGAATTCCATCTCGATGCACTGAAATTACGAAGAAATCCTTTCCTTTCATCTATGCGATCAGGAAGAATGAAGCCTGCCTCCATAAATTCTTTCAATTTGATTTTATCCTTTTCCCAATTGCTTTCGTTTAAATAAAATTCCTTGTAATCAGGTTCGAGATATACGAAATTTTTGTTTAAAAGATTATATAGAAGTAGACCATCTCTGTACCTTATTTCAATGTTGTAATAATTTTTGTGCATCCTCGCTCCTCCTTTTTAAGACAGTAGGGGAGGGCTTTTGGATTAATTTTTCTATGTTAATTATCTTGAGTCTTTTCTACAAATTGTGAAAAAACATCCACATATTGGGGGTAGGGGTATATCAAATCCTTTTGAATTATTAATCCTCTTCATCTTTTTTTCTCCTTTTTTTCATTAGTTATCTCTCACTACTCTTTCATCACAACGAACTATAAAACACCCGCATAAGGGTAGAGAAATTCTGGTGTAAGATGTATTTCTGTTTATGGTTTTCATACAGCACCTCCTTTCTGTTTATCTTCCCTCCCCTACTGTTTTTCAAAGAGCTATAAGAAATAGTGCAAAGAATATGCCAATTTTGAATATATTCTTATCTTATTGGAAATTAAGTAGTTCTATATATCCAACAAATTTGATATGAGAAGGAGAATTCGCACATTTAAGGTTAATTCTGTTTTTTTCTTATACTAATAAATAAAAGTCGGATGTGAAGGAAAATTCCTTCAAGTGAGATTTAATTCTCTTATTTCCATGGGATTTTTTATTTAAAAATTTCCAGAATTATTTTGCAATTTGACATTTATAAGAATACTCCGTTATAATTCCCTCAAGGGTAGAACAAAATTTAAAATTTTACAGATATATTAGTATGAGGATAAAATTAAGATTTACCTCAAATGATGGTTTTCTTGTTTTACCAGTACACTACAATTACTCACTCCAGAGTATGATTTACCGGAATCTGGAACGTTCACTTGCAGATTGGTTACATGAAG
>CAYQJV010000060.1:0-6752 GCA_964417925.1 uncultured bacterium
AGAAAGAACTATTTTAATTTTGGTGCAACTTTGGAATGAATGTTTTTGAGTAAAGATAATAAAAAAATGTTGAACTTGATAAATGTGGTGTTGATGTCACGAAAGAGTTTTTGGGTATCAAGGTCTATTATTGGAAGGAAAGCTTAGGGATAGTGGCATTATGTTGGGTCTTTGGTTCCCTTTTCTAAGACTCCTATATTGTTAACCTTAGAGATTACCTCCATTAAAATATTTTTATTTTTATAGAACTGAATTAAAGATGAAACACCATCCAAAATGTTATGGAATTCTACATTTCCTTGACTTCATAAACTCTTGTTAGTAAAATTTAGAAAACATAAAGAAGATTGATATGTGTGTTTTAATTTTGACCTCAGAGTATAAACTTTTTATTCACCCAGGAAAGCCTCTAAGGAGTGGTTGGTGTATAAAAGTACCGCATGCAACTACTAATGAAGTTATGGGTTCTGCAATATGTTTCTGGTATAAACCTGTAGGGTGTTTTGCAGGAATAAAGGGAATAAGGATAAACACCATCTATAAAGGAGGTAAATCTTGAAAAAATTAGTACTTATTTGCTTGTTTATAATACCATTAAGAGAGGTTACCCCGTATTCCACCAGATTTGGAATAGATGGAGCAAGTAAAATGGTAGCCGATATGATAGCTGAGCTTAAAGATGGAGAATCAGGAGTGAATGCAGTGAAATGGAGCCTTATAGAACCATATCCTCCCTCTTCTGGAAAACACAACTATTTATGGGATAAAACAGACCAACTGGTAAAGACATTTCAAAACACAGGAAGAAAACTTCAGTTGAATATAATAATAGATAGTGACTGGGCTTTGGAAAGGGATCCTGAGGAGGGCTTTATTGATCCAGCAACGGGAGAATATGTAGGTTTGAAACTCCGTATAAAACCTGAACATCTTTCTGACTGGGCTGAGTTTATAAAGGCAGTAGTGGAGAGATACGATTGTGATGGCATAGATGATATGGAAGGACTCCAGTATCCCATTGTAAAAAACATTCAGATAGAAAGCGAAGTAGAAAATGCATGGTCAAAGGCTGAAGGATATATTGAGGCATTAAAGATAGCATACCAATCAGCAAAGGAGGCAAATGAAGATATAAAAATAATGGTAGCAGGTTTTAACCTTGGGATTTATCCTGCATTGAGTGAAAGGGAAAAAGACAGTATATTTAATGAAAATTCAGGAATTAAAAAACTATATGAGAGAAAGATGCAGTTCTTTGAAGATTTCTTTTCTTCTGACGCAAATAATTATTATGATATCCTTACAATTCACTTAAACGAAAGCCATAGACTTGATACACTTATTAGCAATACCATTTCTTTTTTTAAAGAAAAAAGTGAAGAATCCAAAACAATATGGTTTGATGATATGATGAGTGGTCCAAATTTAAGTAGTATCATAGCATCTCCTGAGGAATCCCTGAAGTTGCGCCTCATGGAACAAGAAGATGAAGAAACGCTAAAATGGTACCGGAAGGAACAGTCAAAACTTCTTATAAAGAAGTGTATAATGGCCTTTGCAGAAGGGGTTAAAAGGATATTTGTAAGCACAGATGTTGACTGGGTAAACTATTTCCTGCCTATATGGAGATACCAGGGCTTGATAACTATCTCCAGGATAAAGAAACCTTCCTACTATACATTTGCTTTACTCATCTCAGAACTTGATGGATTTACAGAGGTTGAAAAACTTAATACAGATAAGGAAGTTTTTCTTTATAGATTCAGAGTAAATTACAAGGATATTTTTGTGGGATGGAGTGAAAATGGAGAAAAAATTTTAAACCTTTCTTCATACATATCCCGTGACTCTGTAATGATAAAATATCCGGTTCTGGAACTTAATGAAAATAACGAACCTGCCTATCATCCTGATGAAACATATCCAAAAGATTCGGTTTTAATTAATGAAGTTCCTGTTTTTATTGAACCCTATGGCTCTCTTAACATTAAAGAAAAAGAAAGTTTACTTTTTCACCCAACTTTTGATTACATCAAGCATGGAGTTATCCTTAGATACCGATTAAAGAAAGTAGCTTGGGTAAAAATTGATGTATACAACTCTTGTGGAGAACATGTTAAAACTCTTCTAAATAATACACAAAGTGCAGGTATGCATGTACTGAGATGGAACACAGAGTCACTACCCCAAGGAATATACTGGGTGAAATTTAAAACAGAAAACTCATCCCTTATTTACAAATTGTTGATAATGAAATAAAAATTCTACAATTCCTTGACTTATCCTCTAATTCATGTATCTTATTTCATGAGTGCAATGGTGATTATATTTTTCCTATATCTTTTTGGAATGCTTATTGTAGGTATAATTACTGCAAAATATACCAAAAATCTTTCGGACTTCGCACTTGGAGGAAGAAGAATAAAGAGCTTTGTTATTGCGTTATCGGAAAAGGCAAGTGATTTTTCTGCCTGGCTTTTAATAGGACTTCCAGGACAGGCATTTAAAATAGGGCTTGGAGCATTATGGGCAGCAATTGGATGTTTTGGAGGAAGTCTCTTCAACTGGACTGTAATTGCAGAAAGGCTGAGAAGGTTCAGTAAAAACTTTAATCTTCTTACTCTTCCAGATTACTTTGAAAAAAGATTTGAAGATAACACCCATATTTTAAGAATTACATCAATGGTTCTTATTGTATTCTTCTTTACATTTTATGTATCTGCTCAAGTTGTTGGGGCTGCAAAGATTCTGGAAAGTGGATTTGGAGTTTCAAAAATAATAGGAATGTCTCTTGGACTCTCCATAATAATTCTATACACGATTCTTGGAGGATTCTTTGCAGTAGCTTGGACAGACTTTTTCCAAGGTTTAATAATGGTTTCTGCATTGATACTTCTTCCAATCCTCTCTGTGATAAAAGCAGGGGGAATTTCCAATTTAATTACAAATATTAAAAATGTGAATGTATCTGCTATTTCCCTTTCAGGAGGAGCAGAGGGTATTGCAATGGTTTTGGGAGTGATGATAGGTGGACTTGCAATTGGTCTTGGATACATGGGACAGCCACATATTCTTGCAAGATACATGGCTCTATCCACAAAAAAAGATGTAAAAAAAGCAACAGGCATTGCAATGTCTTGGACATTCTTTGCTCTTGCAGGAGCTGTACTTATCGGATTCTTTGGACTTGGAGTTCTTGGAAACACTCTTAAAGACCCTGAACATGTTACAATAGTTCTTGCAAAAACCTTGCTTCCTGGTTGGCTTGTTGGATTTATAATCGCTGCTGCAATAGCTGCAATGATGTCAACGGTAGATTCTCAGTTACTCGTTGTAAGTTCAGTAGTTGCAAGGGACCTGTATCAACGATTTATAAAAAAAGATGCAGAAGAAAAAGAACTACTTGTGGTTTCAAGATGGATAACCCTTGCTGTGGGATTGATTGCATTTTTACTTGCCCTCAAAGCTCAAAAGCTTGTATACTGGCTTGTCTTATATGCTTGGGGTGGTCTTGCAGCATCCTTTGGTCCTGCAGTTGTACTTTCTCTATGGTGGAAAAAAACATCAAAATGGGGAGTATTTGCAGGAATGATAGCAGGAGCTACTACAATAGTGATATGGTACAATGTAAGTTTTTTGAAAAACCTAATATATGAACTTGTTCCTGGCTTCTTTATAAGTTTATTTACCATTATTGTTGTTAGTCTTATTTCCCCTGCAACAAAGGACGAAATAGAAAATTTCAAAGAGGGAATAGGTGTTTAGTACAATAGACCCTCAAGAAGTATTAAAAATAATAGAATGCTACATGGATGTAGAAGAATCAGGGCTTGAATTTGGGTATAACTATATAAAAGGGACTATAAAACAACCTGTAAAGGAAAACATCACGAATCTTCAAAAAATACTGAAAGAAAAAGAAATTGCAGCATTCTTTTCAAAAGAAAACAATAAACATGTGATAAAATTCGGCTATATTAAACAAAAAACCTTTAAAAGGAGAATGTGGCTACATCTCCTGTTATTTGTCGCAACTGTTTTTACCACAACCCTTGCGGGAAGTCTTAATGCAGGAGGAAATCCATTGAAAAATCCTTCAGATTTCTGGTTAGGCATTCCCTTCTCTTTTGCTTTGCTTTTGATACTTGGGAGTCATGAACTTGGACATTATTTTACCTGTAGAAAATATGGTGTTCCTGCAACACTCCCTTACTTCATTCCTGCTCCATTCTTCCCTGTAGGAACCTTTGGAGCAGTAATAAGAATGGCAGGAATTGTTCCTGACAGGAAAGCCTTAATAAGGGTTGGAATAGCAGGTCCACTCGTTGGATTTTTGATCGCAATACCTGTAACAGCAATAGGTCTTTTTTATTCAAAGGTAGTCCCTGTTACCACAGTGGAAGGTGGAATAGGATTGGGATCGTCTCTAATATTTAACCTACTTACACTGCTTGTTAAAGGGAACATTCCCGAAGGGTATGACATTGTTCTGCATCCTGTTGCTTTTGCAGGATGGTTTGGATTTTTTGTCACAGCACTTAATCTCATTCCTCTTGGACAGTTGGATGGAGGGCATATTTCCTATGCAATTTTGGGTAGGTATCGGAAGTATTTAACCATTGCAACATTTGTTTTGCTTTTCACTCTTGGATTTTTCTGGTTCGGATGGATATTTTGGGCCATTTTAATTATTATACTTGGGCTTCGCCATCCCCCGGTGTCTGATGAAATAACACCTGTTGACTCCTCTGATATTGCTCTTGGAGTTCTTGCTCTTGTTATTTTTATCCTTACCCTGATACCCACTCCTTTTGTTTGGATAAAATAGAAAAATCTCTTGAAATCATTAAAAAAGCTTACGAAAAATTCCACAAAAAACAATTTCTTTTTACAGATCCTGTAAAGTTTTTGCATAGATACAGTGATGAAAGGGATGTGGAGGTAGCAGGATTTATATCTGCAGTATTTGCCTATGGAAGAGTAGAACAAATCTTTAAAACTCTTGAAACGATTTTTTCCTATCTTGGAGACTCTCCTTACCTTAGTCTGGTAAGAAAAAAGAGGTTTTCAGATTTTCCCCAACTCGTACACAGATTTAATTCCAGAGAAGACATCATTGCAACTCTTGAAATGATCGGCAAGGTACTTAGAAGTTTTGGAAGTTTTGAAAGACTCTTTATGTTCTATTACAAAAAAGGAAAAGGGATCAAAAAACCTCTTGACTACTTTGCAAATGTTCTTTATGTAATGCTCCCAAGAAGAACTGCATCTTTAAAGTTCTTATTCCCATTCCCATCCGATGGTTCAGCATGTAAAAGATGGAACTTATTTTTGAGATGGATGGTAAGAAAAGATGAGATAGATAGAGGAATATGGAAAAATGTTCTACCTTCTGACCTCGTAATTCCTCTTGACACCCACGTATGGAAGATTTCAAAAAAATTAGGCTTAACTGAAAGGAAAATTCCTGATTGGCAGGCAGCAGAGGAAGTAACAGAAAAATTAAAACTTCTTGATCCCACTGATCCTGTAAAATACGACTTTGCAATAACCAGAGCAGGAATGCTTGAAGGAATGGGATAGAGCTAAACCTCAATTACATCTCCCAATTTCTTGACTTTTCAAAACTTTTAAATATTCTTTAAAAGAATGAACGAAAAATACCGTATTCTTGTAGTTGATGATGACCCTGAAATCAGAGAATTCCTCGCAAATTATTTAAGAATGCAGGGATTTGAGGTTGACACTGAGAGCAGTGCAGAACGGGCATTCCAACTTGCCTCAAAGGAGTATTTTCACATAATAATTTCGGATCTTGTGATGGATACCGATAAAGCAGGGATCGAACTTCTCAAAAAACTTAGAAAGGAAGGAATAGACAGTAGATTCATTCTAATAACCGGATACGGTGATTCGGACATCATCACAACTGCATTTAGGGAAGGAGCAAATGACTATTTTTCAAAACCCATAAGAAATATAAAAGATATTCTTTTCTCTAGTAAACAGACAGATAATGGAAATTGAAAAAGATATTTCCACAAAATTGTTTGGAGGAAAGGAAAGAATAACATTAAGTTTCAATGGAGCAGGAAATCTTGTTGAAGAAATTTTATCCGAAATAAAGGGGCCTCTTGAAGTGCTAAAGGCAAATATAGATACATTTGATAAAATAAAGATATTCTATTCTCTTGAAGAAATTGCCTCTGTCCCATGTGACATTTCATTCATAACCTTACAGACAAAAAGGCCAGAAACAAGAAAAGAAGCATTGCCACACGATCTTGAACCTTGTTTAAGAATTGCATTTGCGTATTATCCTAAAAAATCCCTACAAATTGTGGTAACCAATCCAACCGATGATATTGCTTTTTTCATCTACAAGGCTCTTGAAATGAAATACCCTGAAGACTCTGGAATCTTAAAGAAAAAAATATTTGGATACAATCATCTTGATTATTTCAGATTAAAAGAAGAACTGCAATTTCTATTAAAGACCGATAGAGACCTTATATTTGATGTTGTGGGCCAGCATAAAAGACACTCTATTGTTCCTCTTTTGGACAACATAAAACTTGAAAGTATTCCTCTTTCTCAAATAGATGTGGAGATGTATGAAAGGATAATTGAAAATTACGATAAATTTATTGAATCTGTTTCAGAAAAACCTTATAAAATAAGGTCCACTCTTCCTTATGCCACCACAAACAAAGAAACCGCACGTTCTTTCAAAGACTTTCTCTTAAAAATTT
>CAYQJV010000061.1:0-6651 GCA_964417925.1 uncultured bacterium
TATTGGTCATCAGGGGTGGGTCAAAAATCTTGACCGCTACTGGGTCATTTTAATTAGCCATTAACAACTTTTTCTCCTTCCTAAAACCACTTTAACTACTACAAGAAAGAACCTTCTTACGCCAAGAAGCTGAACTAATGCGTACAAGATGGCAATCCTGGCTTATAGAATATTTAGATTTCCCTCGCTTTGTATTTACCACCTATTTGAACCGTCCTGGATTTTCTGAAGGTTCTGTACCCCGAACATGAAAGACCTCTTTCAAAGCCTCCAAGGCCCAATCCGTACCAAGCGACAGAAAATTTATTAGTTTACTATTATTTTTGAAAACACATCAATACAAAAAACCGCGTAAAATTCTTTTGAATTCAGAAGAATAGCCGATTTTCTCGACAACAGAGCTAATTGCCAACCGTTGGGATGGATATTCCTGCTGGTTTTCTAAAACCGCATTTTCAATTTTTGATTGACCCACTTTATGTTTTTAAACTTTAACAGACCCTATGAAGACGTGGCAGTTTTTCTTAATCTTTTGTCTCTTTTTTTCTTCGGTCTGGGCAGATGAAAGACCTACGGTTATTCTTATCCTCTCGGCTAAACTCAAACCTTATTTCCAAGTCAGAGATGGTTTTCGAAGGGTCTATCCCCAAACACAAGAATTTATCCTCCCAGAAGAGGCTTCTCTGATTCGCCATAATCTTAAAAGAAAAAACCTTTTAGTTGTAGCCGTAGGATCGAAAGCGCTTTCTTTTATCGACCAATTACCAGAAAATTTTAAACTCTTTTACACCCTAATAGTTTCCCCAGAAAGCGCCCTTTCTTTAGCACCTAAACATCGGCCTACTTGTGGTATTTACCTTCAGCTTCCCCCCCAAATAACCTTTCCTTTGGTAAAAAAGCATCTTTCTTATCTCTTCGCAGGCAAAGAAAAACTTACTATAGCTATTCCTTTCTCCACCCCCGAGGGAAAAAGATTTATAGATAAGGCTCGACCTATAGCCCAAAAACTGGGGCTCCAAATAATGGAACTCCCTATAACTCCCGGAAAACCTTTTGAAAATATCTTGAAAAAATCTTGGGAAAAATTCGATATTTTTTATTTTATCCCGGATCCGATTTTATTTTCCGAAACCATTATAAAATTTTTTATTAAACAAGCCTTACTTCATCACAAGGCTGTATGTGGATATAATCGTTTTTTTTATGAACAAGGAGCTGCTTTAGCCTTTGTCATTGATTATTTTCAAACAGGAGAAAAGACTGCTTGGTTAGTAATAAAGAATCTTAAAGGTGAAAGTTGTCGACCTGAAAATGCTGCTTTCAATGTATTAATTAATAAAAAAGTTCTAAATTTTTTACAAGAATCCAATTTAGGGGACAAACTTTCGAAATAGAAAAAGTTCTAAATTTTTGTCGTTCAAGAGTTTTAAAAAAGCTTTTACTATTAAGTACAACTAGGATTCGTTTCCATTTTTCGTTCAAAAAGAACGAATTCTATTAAATCAATTAGGTTAGATGAAAAATATTCTATGAGATTAAATCTAAATCAGAGATTATTAACTATTATTTCTCTTACGGTTCTTTTGACTGGTGTAGCTGTCTTTTTCTTGAGCCAGCAACTCTTTGCTAAGTTTCTGCGACAGCGTTTTGAGGAAAAACTAACCTTCTTTGCTAAGCATTTAGCTTCAAGTGCTAGTATTGGTCTTCTTTTGCAAGATGAAATCTTTCTAGAAAGACTGGCTTCTTCTATCATGAGAGAAAAAGATATTGTAGCTGTAGTTATCGAAAATGCTCGTAATCAAGTCTTAGTAAAGATCGGAAATCCAGCCTTAGCTACAGCCCAAATTGTTCAGCCCGTGCGGCTCATTCCGACAGTAGAAGCAGAAATTTTTTCCTCCCGACCTCCTGTTAAATATCTAGGAAAAGTCAAAATATATTACTCCACTTCTCGTTTTAACAAACTTTTAAAAGACCTTTTTTTGCAAACTCTCGTGGTTTCTTTATTGTTAGCCATCTTTATGGGTACGATGGGGTATCTCCTGATCGCTCGAGCCTTCATAAAACCCTTTGACGAACTTTGTAAAGCGGTAAAAAAAGTAAGTACTGGAGATCTTTCGGTGGAGGTTTCTGGTCGTGGTCTTCCAGAGACCGAAGAATTAGCCAGGGCCTTCACTCAAATGATTGTCTCTCTCAAAGAGAGCCATAGACAACTTGAAAAAACCTATCAAGAAATGTTAACCAACCGCTCTATGGCCGAAATTGGCCGTTTTTCCCTGATGATCGCCCATGAAATCAAAAATCCTTTGGGTATTATTAAGGGTTCTCTAGATATCTTGCGTAAAAAAGAGGTTGGACCAGAAATAAAAGAACAAATGCTCGATTATATTGAAGACGAGGTACAACGACTAAATAACTTAATCCAAAACTTTCTTTCTTTTGCCAGACCACCAAAGATCAAACCTCACCCCATAAATATAAATCAATTTCTTCTAGAAGTGGCCAACCGTGCTCAAATAGAATTTGGTCGAAAAAAACTCGTGGTGAAACCACCCCAAAAACCAATTATAGCCCACTTTGACCCAGACCATCTTGAACGGGCCTTATTCAATCTGATCAAGAATGCCTTTGAAGCCGGAGCCCAAAAGGTCAGTCTTTCGTGTTTAATAGAAGGAAAAACTTTAATCATTGAAGTAGCTGATGATGGACAAGGAATCAAAGAAGAAGACCGGGAAGAAATCTTTAAACCTTTTTACACTACCAAGGCTAAAGGAACAGGGCTTGGTTTAACTATGGTCTCCCAGGTAGTTACCGCCCATAATGGTAGAATTGAAATCAAAGATAATCGACCTCAAGGAACCATCTTTTGTCTCATTTTTGAAAATATTGACCAAAACTCCGGAACTGGAGGAATAAATGGCTTACATTCTGGTAGTTGATGACGAAGAAAAGATCCGCAACATCTTAAAGATCATGCTTTCTCTCAAAGGACATCGAGTAGATTTAGCCGCAGATGGAATCAAAGCTTTGGAGATGATTAAAGAGAATTGTTATGACCTTGTGATAACCGATATTCGGATGGAAGGCCTAACAGGGCTCGAATTACTCGAAGAGATAAAAAAACTCGATCATCCCGTGCCGGTAGTCTTTATTACCGCCTACGCTACCATTGAATCCGCGGTAGAGGCCATGCGAGCCGGGGCTGTAGACTATATACCCAAACCCTTTGAAGAAGAGCGTATCCATCTCACTATAGAAAGGGCATTGGGAGTCTCACGTCTTATTTCAGAAAGACAAGCCCTTAAAAAAGAACTCGAAAGGCATCTCCTTCCTGGAAATATTGTTTGTGTCTCTGAAGCTATGAAAAGAGTCATCACTCTGGTGCAAAAAGTGGCTCCTAAAAAAGATACCACTGTGCTGATTACCGGAGAATCTGGAGTAGGAAAGGAAGTAATCGCCCGTTATCTCCATCATATTAGTCCTAGAGCTGAAAGACGCTTTGTAACTGTCAATTGTGCTGCTATTCCTCAAGCTTTAATTGAATCGGAGCTTTTTGGTCATGAAAAAGGAGCCTTTACTGGAGCCAGTACGCGTAAAAAAGGAATCTTTGAAGTCGCTCAAGGAGGAACAGTCTTTCTTGACGAGATAGGTGACCTCCACTTGGAAGCTCAAGCCAAACTCTTACGCGTATTACAAGAAAAAAAGATTCAACGCTTAGGAGGCATAGAAGAGATAGAAGTAGACGTGCGTATCTTAGCTGCTACTAATCAAGATATTGAAGAGCTAGTAGCCAAAGAAAAATTTAGAGAAGACCTTTTCTTTCGTTTAAATGTCTTTCCTATCTATATTCCACCCCTTAGAGAACGACGAGAAGATATTATTCCTTTAGCAGAACATTTTGTTAAACGTTTTTTAGGTCGAGAAATATCAGGACCTCTTCTTACTCCAGGAGCCCAGAGATTGTTACAAAGTTATCATTTTCCAGGAAACGTACGAGAACTAGCCAACGCTATTGAACGAGCCTTAATCCTTTCTGGTGGAGAAATACCTCTTAGTGCTGAACATCTTTCTTTTCTTGAAAACAAAAACAAAGGTCAAGTGATTTTTGAACTCCCCCCAGAAGGGATTAATCTAGAAGAATTAGAAAAAGAACTTATTAAGCAAGCGTTACAGCGTACTCAAGGCAATCAGAGCGCCGCGGCTCGTCTCCTGGGTCTTACCCGTTCTAAGTTTCGAACAAGAATGAAAATGCTTGAGGATAATGCATAAGTTTTTTCAATTAAAAACACAAAAAAATATTAAAATTTTTATATTTTTAATCGAAAGTATTTTTACATTTTTATGTATAAATATAAAAATTTCTAAATGCGAAAATTTAAATGAAAAATTATTTTTTGTGGGTGAAGATATTAGAATATTGACTATTGCTTCTCGACGACCTGAATCTCCAGAAAGGGCCCCAGCGGTAGCTACAGTCATCACTGCTCAAGAGCTTCAAGAACGCGGTATTCATACTCTGGGCGAAGCCCTCTCTATGATACCAGGCTTCTATATTGCTTATAAAGAGTGGGGGGCTAAACCCTACTTACGCGGTATCCCAGAAGGGATACTCTTTCTTTATGACGGAGTACCTCTTACCTCTGATAGCACTAAAACTATTCATCCTTTGGATGAAGAACTTTCTCTGGCAGCCATTTCGCGTATAGAGATAATTCGCGGGCCCGGATCTGTACTATGGGGACCAGATGCTTTCGCTGGTATCGTTAATATCGTTCCTAAAAAAGGAAACGAAATAAATGGAATAGAAATAGGAGCTCTTATTGGTAGTCCTTTAGAAGATAAAAATTTTTATCTAAATTTTGGAAAAGATACAGGTCTATGGAATGGATTCTTTTCTTTCAGCACTTACTGGCAAAATCCTATAGAAAAGAGATACTATCTTCCTTCTAGCAATGGAAAAATAGGCTCTGCTAAATACTATGATTTAGTTTTCAATTTTAAGTTTTTAAATTCTTTATATCTTTCTGGACGTTTTTCAAACTTTCATCATCCTTTTGTCATGTACGCACCAAAAAGAAACTTTTCATGGCCAGGATTAAGAGAAAATCCTATAAGCTTTTTACGTATAGAAACAGAAAAACGTTTTGCATATTCTTCTATACGTTTTAAAGGTTATTATAATTATCTAAATCTTCGCCATCAAGAAGTTTCTGTTTTGCAACAAAAAAATTATATCTTTTATGGAGAATTACTATACAATCAAGAGTTATGGCATAATAGAGGATTACTTACCTTAGGATGTTCTTATCGAAAAAATTTAGTAAGAGATGCTACTATAAATATTCGAGGATTTTTACCTGATTATCTAAATCCTAATAATCTTAATTTAAGACCTTTATTAGATATTGCTAACTTTGATACAGAACTTTCTTCTATATTTTCACAATATCGACATCATTTTCATAAAATAGATCTTTGGTGCGGAATCCGACTTGATAATCATAATCAATACCATAGCACTATAAGTTATAATTTAGGTATTGGTTTATTCAATTACCAAAATTTTTACCTTAAATTTCTCTATGGCAGTGCTTACAGGACCCCTTATTCTATACAATTTTTACAAATAAAAAATCCTAATCCAGAAGAAATTACTAATCTATCAGCTGAATTATTTTTAAAACCAAATCGTAATTTTTCTCTCAAACTTGTACCTTTCTATAATATTATTAACCGTCATGTAGCTGAAGATCCTTTTGGAGGTTTTTCGTATCCTACAAAAGGCAAATTTCTAGGTTTAGAAACAGAATTAGAATTTAAATTCACACACAATCTTTCTGGGTGGTTCAACTTTACTACTTTCTCTCATTGGGGAGATCGCGAAAAATATCATGTTCTCGATTATATTATTATTACTCCAGACGGAAGAAAAGCCTCCTATACAGATTATTGGAAAGAATTTGATTATGGAGCTAAGAAATTAGCTAACTTTGGACTTAAGTGGTGTCCATATCCAGAAATCGAAGCCTTCTTGCGCCTACATTATATTGGTTCAAGAAAACTTTATTTATTAAAAACCGGTGAAGAACAAAACTTTTCACCTGTCTGGCTTGGTGATCTTACCTTGCGCTATCACAAAACTTTTAAATCACAAATTAAAGACATTAAAAAACTTTCTAATTTTTCTGAAAAGAAGAAAATACAAAGAATAGACTTTGAACTTTCTATAAAAAATTTTTGGAATACTAGATATTACACTCCTGGCACCTTCGCTCCACTAAAAGGTAAACCTTTTTCCGTCTTTCTAACTATGAACTTTAGTTGGTAAAAAAACTTTGACTTTGCTTCCAACAAAAGGACTCTTTAGAATTCCGTTCCTGTTAGGAGCCTTAAAGAGGCGACATTTTTGTTTCAAATTTAAATTTTTAAAAATTTTTGTCAAAAAATATAAAAATTTAAATCTTTTTAAAAGAAAAAATTTAAAAATTAAAAAACGACGGACAAACTTTAAAAAACAGTTTGTCGTAATATAGTCTAAATATAGTCTAAATATAGTCTAATAATATATAGTCTAAGCCCCCTTGAAATCCTTATACATCAAGGGTTTCAAGGGATAAAATGTTTTCATTTCATGATATCTTTTGTTTTCATTTC
>CAYQJV010000062.1:0-6461 GCA_964417925.1 uncultured bacterium
TGAACGGATGGGTAAAGAATAAACTTCAGTCCAAAATGTTATGGAATTCTACATTTATTTGACTATTTACTCTATCTTGGATAAAATAAAGCATTGAAAAAAATCTTTAAAAAAGATTTTATAAAGCACATTTCAGGATTCTCTGCTGGAACAGTTATAAGTAGACTAACAGGATTAATACGAGAATCCACCATAGCATATCTTTTTGGAGCAGGACTGTTTACCGATGCTTTTTATGTAGCCTTTAGGATCCCAAATCTTTTACGAGACTTCTTTGCCGAAAGTGCTTTGTCTGCTTCTTTTATACCTGTTTTTGTAGAAAAAAAAGAAAAAGGATTAAAAGATGCATGGCTGTTTGCAAGTAACGTATATAACATTATATTTATTATTCTTTTCTTAATAGTGATGCTCGGTATTCTATTTTCTCCTTTTGTCACAAAGATAATCGCTCCAGGATTTATTAAAAACCCATACAAATTTAATCTCACAGTATTTTTAACAAGAATAATGTTTCCATTCCTTCTCTTTATCTCTCTTTCTGCTATTTCTGCGGGTATTTTAAACTCCCTTAACTCTTTTTTTATTCCTGCGGTAAGCCCTGCTGTATTTAACATTGTATCTGTGATTTGTGCTTTTGGTTTATACGGGTATCTTCATTCCAAAGGAGTAGCCCCTATAACTGGAATGGCAGTAGGTGCTATTGGAGGTGTGTTTCTTCAATTCCTGCTTTTATTTGCGGTAGTGTTTAAAAAAGGATTCAAATATAAATTTTTTATATCCTTTACAGATCCAGGAATAAAAACAATGTTTTCTCTATGGATTCCTGTGGTCCTTGGACTTGCAGCAGTAGAAATAAATGTACTTATTGATACGCTTCTTGCTTCTCTACTTGAGGAATCCTCGGTAAGCTATTTAAGTTATGCATACCGTGTAATGCATCTTCCTTTAGCTGTATTTGGAATTGCAATAGGAAGTGTAAGTCTCCCCTCTTTTTCAAAACTCACTGCAAACAAAGATTTCAAAGGTTTAACCAATGCTTTACTCCGTTCCATTAAAGCAGTAAATATTATCCTTGTACCTTTAGCAGTGTTTTTTATTTTCTTTTCTCTTCCCATAACCCGGGTAATTTATGAAAGAGGGGCATTTAAATTCACAAATTCTTTTTACACCGCCCAAGCAGTTGCACTTTATGTGTTAGGTATATGGGCGGCAGCTAATGTAAGAGTTATCTCTGCATGTTTTTATTCGCTGAAAAATTCAAAAATACCGATGACAGTGGGCTTTCTTTCTGTAATACTTAACTTAATCCTTAATCTCTCCTTAATGCATATTCTCCGCTACAGAGCATTTGCACTTACCACATCCTTCTGTTCCTTTTTCTCACTGTTTTTTTTATGGCGTAAACTTAAAAGAAAATATCCAGAAATTTTTATCCATACTGCTTTCCCTTCTCCGTTTAAAAACTTATTGTTTGCATTGATTTCCATTATTCTACCATTAACAGTTTTTATACTTCTTGAATTAAAATTTACTCTTTTTCAAATCCACAGGTTTACACTCCTTGCGTTTTCTTTTTTAATCTTCACAGGTATTTACTACCTATTTGTGAAAAAAATCAATTTTTAATCTACCTAATCCGTAAGGCATTTAAAAACAAAATTGACAGTTAAAAAACAGATGTTATAATATGAAGAGTCCCAAAAAGGAGGAAGTATTAGTATTACTGCTTTTCTCAAACACCTATTATGTAGAGAACCTAAATGATAGTGGAGAAGGTTCCTTCAGATGGTGCATAGAACAAGCCAATTCACATCCTGGACCCGATACCATAGTATTTGCACAAAATCCTCCTGATTGAATTTACTATCTCCTTGAACTTGAAAGTCCATATCCTCCTTTAACTGATGATTCTACTGTGATAGATGCAAGGCAATGTTGGCCTGACATGGCAGCACTTATAGGGACCAATGCAGGAGCTGATGCTCCAGGGCTTGTCATAGATGGAGCAAGAGGATGCAAGATATGGGGATTGCAGATACTGAACTTCTCAGGGCATGGAATTATTATTAAAAATGGTGCAAAGGAAAATGTAATAGGACAGGATGATACAGATACCTATGGGGATGTAAGGCATGTTGTGTTAAGGGGTAACGGAAAAAATGGAATATGGATTACAGGGGAAGGAACCGATAGCAATGCAGTTTATGGAGTGTATAGGAATGAACTACGATGGAGACAGCGATGGAAACTCCTACCATGGAATACAGATAAACAACGGAGCCTCCTATCCTATTATAGGAGGAGAAAAAGACTATCAGAGAAACTATATAGGATACAATGGATGGAGTGAAGTTGCAATGAGTGAAAATGCATCTTTTAACTCAGTGATAAATAACTGGATAGGGCTAACCCCTGATGAAGAAGATGCGGGTAATGAATTTTATGGGATACATATCGCCAATGGAGCAACAGCCAATGTAATAGAAAATAATGTAATCTCAAACAATAAAAAAGAAGAAGTAAGAATAGAGGGTGGTTCAACACAGGACAATGCATTATAATCAAATATAATTAGGTTTAATGCCCGATGGAATCCAAACTGCGGGCAATGGAGGTGAAGGTGTATTAATTCAAAGTGCACAACATAACAAAATAGGTGATGCGGGTAAAGAAAATGTAATTGCCTCAAATACCCTTTCTGGAATACGTATAGATGGAGGTAAAAACACTCATAAGTACGGAACACAACCCAAAGGAAACTTAACCACCGCTTTTTTATCTCAGGAGAAGCTTTTAAAAACAGAATAATGAACAACGTAATAGGACCAGGAGCCTTTGGCAATCTGGTAATCTCAGGTACAGGCACTGACGGTAACTTTATTCTTTTGAATCTCATAGGTATAAAAAAGACACCTCAGAAGCATTTGAAAAGGTGGTAGCGCTCTTTATAATATCTGGATTGAAAATGCAGAAAGAAATTTAATAATAGGAAACTTCATAGGTACAGATAAAAATAAAGAAAAGGATTTTGGAAGCACTGGAGCAGGAATATACATCTCAGATGGTGCATGCTACACAGAGATTAAAGAAAACACCATAAAGTACAACCAAAAGGGAATGGTAATTGTAGATGACGCTTCGGATTACAATAAAATAACCGACAACTCTATATATGAAAACGATGATATAGGAATAGACCTCGGGGATAATGGAGTCACTTCAAACGACTCTCAAGGACACAGGGGGCCAAATAACTACATGAACTATCCCATAATAGAAAAGGCAAATCCTGGAAAAGTGAAAGGTAAAGCAGACCCAGGAGCATATGTGGAAATATATCTTTCTGATAATGATCCTTCAGGAGATGGTGAAGGGGAAAAACTCGTGGGTTCTGGATATGCCGATAGTGAAGGCAATTTTGAGATTTCAATAACAGGAGTAAATCCTGGTGACTATGTTACCTCAACTGCAACAGATAGTTCAGGAAATACTTTAGTAAAAAAGTAGAAGAAGATTGGATAAGAGTGGTGATTCCTAACGGAGGAGAGGTATGGAGAATAGGAGATAAGGATACAATAATATGGTTACCAAGGCAACTTTACAACGGTAAGAATAGAGTATTCCACAGATGGAGGTACAACCTGGAAACTAATAGAAGAAGGGGCTCCAAATACAGGAAAGTATGTGTGGACAGTACCAAACGATCCAACAAATGAAGCAAAAATAAAAATCACCTCTGAAGAAGATGAAGAAATAACTGATGAAACCGATGGAGTATTTACAATTACCTCAGAAGGAATATTTGTAGAAAATAAAATCAAGGAATCAATTCTTGAAATAAAAAAGGGACAGGTTATATGGAACTCTGCTCTATGGTTCCCTTGGAGGTAAAAGTGATCACACCTGAAGGTAGAATGGTTTACCATGGTATTCTGAAAAAGAGCGTTCATGTAAAGATCAAAGGAAAAGGAGTTTTCTTTATAAAGACAAAAGAAAAAATGTATAAAGTGGTGGTACCATAATGTAATTATAGCTGGAAAAAGTTTAAACACACTGTAAAAGGTCCTATCAAGTGAAGACTTTTAAACCTTTTATAGGAAAATTTTGTCTAATATTATGATGAGTTTCATACTTATACTTTTAATACATCAAAGTAACATTCAACCATCTCATCCAATTAATATTATCTTCAATGTGCATATTGAGCCAATGGGAGAAAACCATGGGGAAGTTGATCTTCCAAAGTATTACAAAAGGAGAGCAGAAGTTTTATGGCTCCTTGATATTGCGGATAAATATGGAGCAAAATTGAGCTTACAGTCAAACGGAGAATATATGGAATACTGCATTGAGCAGGGCCATGAAAAAGACATCGGTGAGTACCTATTGAAAGGACATCATGTTGGAACCCATGCCCATCCATATTATAGACAAGGACCCCATGATTGGGTAAGGATTTCACAAAACAGTTGGAATGATTATGATACATGTAAGAGAATATGGAAGGATAACAAGACCTTTGTTGATTCGGTAATAAAACTTGCAGGGTTTAACCCGGAGCAGATAAACAAGTCCATGACCGCCCAGGCTCCTCTGGATTTTGCACTCTTTGATTCTCTAATGGAAGAGTTTGATTTTTACATTGAAGGAGGGGGAAGGGATGAACTCATGTTTCTTTACTTTGGTCATGATGTGTGGAATCCCTGGAGACCTGGAAAGGATGGGGCTTTATCTGAGGATCTTTCAAATACGCAGTTTTTATGCATTCCCCATACATCCCAGATAGGAGAGGCTAAAATACATGGAGGTGGAGGAGTCCAGAAGTGGATTGATAACAGGGTCCCTGCTTTAAAAAAGAGATTTTTGATGGTTTATTTAGAATGGCTTTATCACGAAAGAAACAATCTTCCTCCAAAAGTATGGGTATGGGGATGGAACACCCATTCATACTGCAATGCCCTGCATCATGATGAAATAGAGGATATACTTTCATGGCTCAATGAAAACTTTATCGGTAAAAAGTCTCCAAAAGGAAACATCATAGCGAGATATGCAACATTCACAGATGTAAGGGATGAATTTCTTGAATGGGAGAAAGAAAATCCAGGAGTATCTTCATTTCATTATAAAGAAGGAGACCCTTATCCATATCATTATGAAGCAATGGCACTTAAATTATGGAACAAGGAACAGGGACAGGAGAGTTTCTATGATACTAAGATAACAAAATGGGAAAAAGAGGGTATAAACTGTTACAAACTCACATACAGACCCCATCCTGACTCTTCTGTACGTCCTCTTTATTTAATATGGAAGGACAGTGGAGAAACATACATAGATTTCAGTAGTGAGCTATCCGGTGATTTAATCCTCACAGACCCTGTAACAGGAGATACCTCAATTACACAGAGCAACAACCTTCACATCGCAGAGGACCCAATAATGGTTGAACCTCTGCATTGGTGCGGAGGTATTGCAGAAAAAAACCTCCCACAGGATTTAAATGTATCTTTACTCGTTCTTAAAGAAAGAGTTATCATAAGTTATACAATTCCTGAAAATCAAAAGATATGGATAAGAGTATACGACTGTACCGGAAGAGCAATCAAGGAAATTTTTGCAGGTTACAAAAGAAAAGGAAGTTATAAAATTTTCTGGGAAAGAGAAATACCTAAGGGTGTGTATTTTGTTCTCTTCGGTACAGAAAAAAATGGAGTTTTAACAAGAAAATTATTTATCTTTTAAATTAATTTGGACTCGTAAATTTAATTCTATCCTCTACTCTTTTGGGAATTAAATCTTTTTCTCTTCTCATAATGCATCTGTAAGATTTAAATAAATCTTAGGACTGTAAAAGTTTATTAGGATGCATTAAAAAACTGCATAATCATTAAGTATGTTTGAGTATTCTTCATGAGATATGTAATTCACAAGTCTACTTTGATAATAACTTTCCGCATCATAGAAAAAAGGGAAATATTCATCAACTATAAGGTATGGCTCTTTAAAAACTTTCTCCATCACTCCAATTGCTTTTTTGAACTCTTTATTTTCATATGCTTTATTACAAGGATTGAAGAATTTCAAAAAGATACTGGATTGGTACCTTGAAAAAAGGTAAATTTATGGGTAAAGGTTTTGGTCCTTTACCTCAGGCGCCAAAAACAAAGAGGAAGAGATATAAAGTGCGAGGGATTTTATGGAGAAGTTTATGCAGGTTGTGCCGTATTAAGATAAGGAGAGTGCAGACCGATAATGGGAAGGAGTTTGAGGAGCATCTTGAGAGGCTTTTAAGGGAGATGGGGATTGTGCATTATTATAATTATCCTCGTAGTGCTCAGAGTAATGCTTATGTGGAGAGGTTTAACAAGGATATTGCAGGAGCATTATGTTAGGGGAGGTATGAGGATGAGATGCTGGATATAGAGAGGTTTAATGTTTCTTTGATGGATTATCTTAAT
>CAYQJV010000063.1:0-6182 GCA_964417925.1 uncultured bacterium
TTTTATACTTTTTGCGCTTCCCATAAAGATAATTGAATGCGGAAATAAGGGAATTGAGTTAAAATTAAATACAGGTCAAATGATTACCAAAGATAAAAACTTCAATCCAGTGATATTACTTGCCGTTCCTCAAAAAGGTGATGTAAAAGTAAGGGTGAAATTTAAAAATTTTTTGGAAATTACAGAAAAATCCTTAAGTATTGGGGTTCCGGGGATAACAGAAGGAAAATATTCCACAGAAAAATATCTTCCTCCATCTGAGTTTAAGTTTTCAAAAACCATAGAGTGGTGGAGAGATATAAGGGTACTACGAATAAGTCTCACTCCTTTAAAGAAAATAAACAATAGTATCGTTCAAATTGCCCGGGAAGTTGACATTAAAGTGGAATTTACCCATCCATTTGAAGAAGTTAAAAAGAAATCAGCATTTGAGGAAGCGTATAAACAGATACTTATAAATTATGAACAGGCAAAAAATTGGAAAAAAAGAAATCTTTTTCACTTATTTACCATCAAAAGCAGTCCTTTTGAGTTTTCTAATAAATGGGTAAAGATAACCGTTGATTCAACAGGAGTCTATAGAATATATGGGAAAGACCTTAAAAAAGCAGGGGTAGAGATTAGTAAAATAAATCCTTTAACCCTTGAACTTTATGGCTCAGTAGAATACACTCCTATAAAAAACATACCTGATAAATTAACAGAAATTCCAATATATGTGCATGGAGAAGAAGATGGAAAATTTGATGAAAAAGATTATATACTCTTTTATGCAAAAGGAGCAGACCATTGGGAGTGGGAAGATACCACTTACACAATAAATCCATACACAAAGTATGATGTTTATTGGCTTACATGGGGAGTAAAGCATGGTGAAAGAATACAAGTGGAAAAGGAATCTCCATCCTTAGAGGGCAAAGAATATGCCTTATCCCCAGTGCATTTTGAAAAAGAAATAGATTGTCCGGGAAGGGCAGGAGTACTATGGATCTGGGAAGAGTTAAGAAAAGAAACAAGAGAATCTTCAACCTCTAAAACTTTTTATTTTGAAATTTATGATAGTAAAATAAAAAGAATAAGAGGAAGGTTATTTGCCATTACTTCTAATACTCCTGTAAAAATCCTTTTAAATAATACCTTAATAGCAGAAATTGAGAACATGCCGAAAAGCGGAGCAGAAGTGATACCATGGATCTTTGATGTTTCAACAGATACATTGAACATTAGAAATACATTTACCATAGATGTAGTAACTTGGGGAGAATTAAAAGAAAATATAGTGTATATAGATTGGTTTGACCTTTTTGTGGAGCGTAAAATATCTGTAAAGCATTCTCCATTCTTCATCTTTGCTGAAGAAGGTGAGAAATATACCTTAACGGATATGGAAGCCCCATGTCTATTACTTGATGTGAGTGTATGGTATAAACCTCTTATAATAAGTGGTTGGATATCTTCAAACGTTTTTGGATTCAAAAGTTCTAAAAATAGAATTATCTATATAACTTCGGAAAGGAAATTTAGAAAACCCATAAGTATTGAAGTGAAAAATCCTAAAAAATTGCATAAAATGTCCTGGGATATAGATTGTATAATAGTAGTTCCAGATGCATATTATTACCTTGCTCTGGGTTATGCAGAGTATAGAAAAAAGCAGGGAATTTCGGTTAAGGTAGTTAAACTCTCTGATATTTTTGATGAATTTGGTAATGGATTTGAAGACCCTCTCGCCATTAAAAAATTTCTTGAGTATGTATATATAAGCGGAAACTATAGACCATTGTATGCTGTATTCATAGGAGATGGTACATACGATTATAAAAACAATCGTAATGAAGAACGCCCTCCTTATTTTCCTATATATACTGAAGGTGAAACTCTCGATCCAAGTGTCCTTCATATATGTGGTGCAACATACGACTCGTGGTTTGTAGATTTTGATGGTACAGGATATACTCCTGAAATGACCTTTGGGAGAATACCGGTGAGGTCTCTTCAGGGGTTGCAGAAATACTTTGAAAAAGTAAAAACCTTTGAAAATTTTACACCTTCAGATTGGTTGAATAGAGTAATTTTCTTGGGAGATGATTTCATAAAAGGAAATCCTGACAGCTTAGATCCTATTCGGGATCATATTATAAATTGTGAATTAGCAGATTCTATGCTTTATCCTTTATTTGTGGCAGAAAAAATATACCTCATCAACTACAATATTGCTCAAGGAGAAAAAAGAAAGGCAACACAAGATTTACTAAAAGCACTATCCAAGGGAGCGCTATTCTGGATATTCTTTGGACATGGTAACGGATACCTGTTAACTCATGAACATGTATTCAAAACAGAAGATGTGGGAGATATCCATAACGGTAAGCGTTATTTTATAGGATTTTTTGGAACATGCGGAGCAGGAAGATTTGAAGATACATACAAGGAATGTATAGCAGAAGAACTAATAAGGGCACAAGAAGCAGCAGTAGCTACAATTGCTGCAACGAAAGGAACAAGTTCTGAAGCTAATAGAAGGTTTCTTCTTAGCCTACTTTCAGTATACCTAAGCAACCCTTCTACTGCTCTGGGGTTGTGTTTTATCACAGGAATTCCTTATGAAAAAATGGAGATACTATTTGGTGATCCTCTACTAAAACTTCCTCCTTTCTATGGAAAAAAAATATCCTCTCCGGCAGTCTTACAAAGAGGTATCAAGTACAGCATTAATATTCCTTCTCCAGGGGATGAATATCTTTTCCAAATCTTTGGAAGTTCCAAGAAGATACATTATGAAGAGTTTATTGGTGATACCTTACTACAGGTAGACTATATATTAAGAGGGACCCAAGGTATCAAACTCAATGGATATTCTCCTGAAGATTCACTACTTCTATCTTTTACAATTCCTGTAGACCTGGATACAGGGAATTATGGACTTTTACATGCTATGTTTAGGAAAAAGGACAGCCTCATAGTGGTATATAAAGATTCTCTTTATATTAAAGAAAACACAGATTATTCTGATGATGAAAAGGGACCCGAATTTGTATCATTAAAAATTAATGGAAGACCTGTACAAAATGATATGTATGTAAGCAAAAACATAGAAATTGAAGGTGTATTGAAAGATTCCAATGGAATTAGCATAACAGGAACCCCTGGAAAAGCAGGACACAGCTTTAGCATGGTTATAAATTCAGGAGAAATAATTTATCTTTCCTCTAAATTTTCATTCTATCCTAATACCGATACCATTGGAAGTTTTAAAGTAAAGATAGAGTTACCTGCAGAAAAGGATACCATTCATATATGGGCTTTGGACAATCTTCTTAATGAATCTTATAAAAAAGTTATAGTAAACTTAAAACCAGAAGAAAAACTCACTGTAAAAAATCTTGTAGTATTTCCTACTCCTGCTAAGGATCATTTATCTTTCATCTTTTATATAAATAAACCAGCAAAGGTTAAGATAAAGATATTTACCATAAAAGCAAGACCAGTAATAACCTTATCCCGCATGTGTAATGCAGGTTTTGTAAAAATAAATTGGAATTTGAAAGATAAAAAGAATGATGAAATTGCAAATGGTGTTTACATATTTAAACTTATTGCAGAATCTTCTGAAAGTCAAAGAAAAGAAACAGTTATTAAAAAAGGAAGTTTTATAGTCATACATTGATTATTTACCTGTTTTTATTTATCCCTATAGACTCTCTAAGAAATGAACTTAACCGATTGAGCAGTGATACTCTAAATGTAAAAGTATTTACATTCTTGGATAAAAACCTTCATCCATTCTTTGTGTTTATCCGTCTATTTTATCCTGAAAGCACCTTTCATCCTTCTCCGGTTTACTCAATAAGAAAAATATGCATAAAAAGTGATAACAGAATTAAAATAATAAGAGAAAACAGTCCTTTTGAATACCTTGAGGACGTCTTTTTCTCTCCATCTTTAAAATTTTTTGTTATTTTTTTGAAAAATACCATTTGGAGAGGTACATGGATAGAAACGTATAATCTTAATGGCGAGCTTATAGACCGTGCATTTATAGAGATTGATACTTTATCATTCTCTGAATGGGATTTAGAGTTTAACCTTCATATTTTTGGTTATAACAAAGATTTAGTTTTTACACACTATGTGATTGATTTTTCACAGAATAAACCTTTTATCACTTCTTCCTATTATCCTTTTGAGAACTTTGAGAAAATAAAAAATAATATTTTTTTTCTTATAAACCCAAATAGTATAATGACTTCCATTAAAAAAAGCATAATAAATATTTACTCTCTTGAAAAAGAAGAGTTAAAAGGAGATACACTTTATTTATGGAATTTTGGTATTAGGACTTTAAAACTGCCTATAAAGAACAGAACTCATTATTTAATTCAACGAACTCGTAAAAACACGCTTTATATTAAAGGATGGCTCAATGACACCTTTATATGTGATACCTTGGTGCTTATTCAAGAGTAGTATGTACTTTTTTTAATTTTTCTTCTGTAATTTTAAGTTCCTTCATCAATCTGTAGACTATTGCTTCAAAGAAAAGTAAAGCACAGATTTCAAATAAAGATCCTAATGGAGTAACAGGGACACCACCCAGTAATTGTGAGGAATCATAATTTTTTGAGCTAAACTTCGTTTTTCCTGCAGGAATACAAATTACATGATCTGCAATTTTTGCAAGTGGTGATTTTTTTTCACCTGTAACTGCCACCAACTTACCCCCTATTCCTTTTGCTGTTTTTGCTATCTCTAAGATAGATCTTGTTCTTCCTGAACCTGAAACTACCACAAGTGTATCAATACTTTTCCTCATTGAAGGAACGACCGTTTCGCCTACCACAAAAGTCCTTTTACCAAGGTGCACGAGTCTCATAGCAAATGCTTTAGCCACAAGTCCACTCCTACCTGCTCCTGCAAGATACACTCTCCTTGAGTTTTTAATTATTCTTACAAATTTTTCCATATCTTTTGAAGATATTTTCTCAAGGGTCATTTCTATCTGTTCTATCAGTTTTTTGAAATATTCTTCCATTCCTCCTCAATAGCCTGTTTCATCTCTTTTGCTCTTTCCTCGGGAAAAGAGGACTTGGTAATATATCCCCCTACAATCACTATTCCTACATTAAAATTTTTTATCTTAGGAATAATATCAGGGGTTATACCTCCTGCTACAGCAAGGGGAACTGAAATATCCTTAAAATGTAAAAGCTTTTCATAGATGGTAACTCCAGATCGTTGAGAATCTATTCCTAAGTGGACTCCTATGTATGAAGGTAGAAGTTTGACAAGTTCCTTTACGTTAAGGATTTCTTCTTGAAGTATATCTACTATTGCCATTTTATTATTTTTTTTTGCAGTATCTATAACCTTTTTGACAGTGCTTTTCTGAAGCCATAGAACGGTTATAATATCTGCGTGATTCTTAAAAGCAAGTTCTGCCTCTATCTCTCCTGCATCTGCAGTTTTTGTATCTGCATTTATAAGTTTATAAGGAAATCTTTCTTTTAAAATCTTTACGATTCTAATTCCCTCGGCCTTTATTAAAGGGGTTCCTGCCTCCACTATATCTACATAATCTACTACTTTTTCTGCTATTTCTATAGCCTTCTTGACATCAATAAAATCAAGAGCGATCTGTAAAAATGGTTTCATGGGGGAAAACCTATACCTTCTAAGTAATTCTCTCTATAAGCAAAGGCTCTTGGTGCATAAACCATGAAGGTATTGTATATTCCTTGCTTAAAAGGGTATAAAAAAAGAGTTTTAAATATTCGTGGAAGAGAATAAAATTTTGCCTTAAGCCCAGCTATTCCTTCTGGAACGGAAAGGGACTTCACAGAATCTGGAATCATTGACAATTTTCTTTCCATTTCAAATCTCCCCCAAGGCTCTTTTAAAATTTCAGAGGGAGTCATTGAGGAAGGTTCAAACTTTATTTCTAAAAAATCTATTTTGGCTTTTTCTAAAAAATCAAAAAACTTTGATGTATCAAACTTTATATTCTCTTTGGCCACAAAACTTATTCCAGCGAGGATCTTTTCTGCATGTAACTTTTTTATTTCATTTATTTTCTTTTTGAGAATATGCTTTTCAAAACCCATAGGCAGCCAAGACTTTTTTAAAAATACAATCTTCACTCCTGCCTTTGCAAGAAACCTAATATACCATGGATCAGAAAAGAT
>CAYQJV010000064.1:0-6086 GCA_964417925.1 uncultured bacterium
ATTAAGTAACTTCCTATTCCATCCCATACAAGATCAGCCTTTAAGAAAAATTCTCTCGCAGGAACTTCAATGCTTAGACTTTCGTTTATAGATTCATCGCGGATTTTTTCGTATAAAAGTGTATTAGATGTTGGAAGTATCTTAAAATTCTTATCTTGATATCTATCAACTTCTTTCCATTCAGAATATTCTTCAAAAAATCTTTTATATGGAATAGCCCAAGGATATTCTCCTATAAAATTCTCATAAATTTCAAAGCCTTCAGGCATCCATCTTCCCATAAAATTTTGTGTTCTAAGCCATTTCCAAAATTTCATACAACCTCTTCTAGGAACCAAATAACTTCTGATTTGCATCCAAATCAATCTATAAGGATACTCTTCTTCCTTTTGAGAAGACCACTCCGGGAGAGATAACAATACATAATACTCTTTTCTACTCTTAGGTTCTGTAACCAAAAGCAATTTACTTGAATCTGGAAAGTCGTAAATACTTAACCACTCAGAATCAGATATATTTCTGTATTTTTCAAAATCATATTCTACAGGAGACCACCAAGATTCCTTTTTAGAAGTGAAATCTGCTCGAATCAAAACAGTTGGATCAATATCTTTTAATTCACGTCCGTAAAAGTCATGTATAGGTTTTCTCCAAGACTTATCCTTTACTTTAAAATTATCTGACACCATGCCAATTAAACGATATAATGCAATCCACTGGTATTTTTTGCCTATACGTTCAGCCCAAGATGGTCTGGCTCTACCGGGGCCATACTTAAAAATTATATACCCATCAAAATTGCCATGGCGATCAATATCATACCCTATTTCTTCAAATATAATTTTTACTGCAAGATTACTCAGATGTTGAATTGTAATATCCTTAGTATCCCAAATATCTAAAACACTTTGGAATATGTATCTTCCAAAGTCTCCATACATTTTACCTTTTATAGTTGTATATTCTGGCTGCATAGAATCAATTAATTGTCTTATAGCTCTGTAATTTTCGTGATTTTTAAAATAGTTCTCTAAATCCTTAATTTCTTCATCTGAGGGCAAAGATTTTGGCCATTTGCTATTATAAGGAGGACGAAAATCTTTTGGCTCGATATTGTCAGGTAACATGTGTTTTTCAATTGCCATTTCTAAGATTGCCCTTCCGTAATCTCTTATCATCACATTAGTGGGAATGTTTTCTTTATCTTTGAACAATATCTCAAACACCGCTTTTGCAACATTCGCCAGCGCTTTAACATCCCTAGACTTTATGAGTGAACCGTAAGCTGCTGCAAGTAATCTTTCAAGTATGTAATCATCATCCACATAACAAAACTTATTTAAAATTTCAGGCCATAAGTTACAATGCGGTTCCATTAATCTGATTATTGCTTTTGTAGTGTTATCTCTAACTCTACGATCTGAGGCTGATAAAAACCATCCTAAAGTAGTAACCCATAAATTTATTACTTCGGGAGATATATCTTGAAGGTTTACTTTAAAAGACCACTCTATTAAACGTCTTACACTCCTTTTTTGGTCGTATTCTAAATGTAAAAAGGGAGCCAGCCAAGTATCTCGTGAAGGCATGCTATTCTGAAATGCAATTCGATGAAACCAATTTGCGTTAAGTGGATGTTCTGGATGAGTACTTTTTGATAATACTATATCCATTGCATTGACAAAAGTTTCTTTACTCGTTAGTGCCTGTATAACAATTTGCTTTGTGGTTTCAGTAATAGAAGATGGCTTTCGCCAACGTATTGATTCAATTATTAAAGAAATGATTGAACTACTTATTTCTCTGGGAACAACCTCATTTAATTCTATATTGAATTTCTCAGGAATTAAAATTGCCAAAGCTTCAAGTAATCCTTTATTATCATTTAGGTTCTCAATACTAAAGTATAATAGACCGTTTGGTTGAAAGGCTTTTCTTAATTCTTGGATAGTTTTTATTTTATCTAGAAATTTCTGAGCAAGTAGGAAATCTCCTAATTTATCAAAACTAAATAAAATCACATTTTGATTGGCTATTCTATCTTCGCGTAGTAAATTCTCTTGAATCAGGGTTTCTAAAAGAGACTTAGAACGCTCCTGATATGGCCACAATTTCAGACATATTGCTTCTGCCTCATCGTAACTAAGCCACTTTCTCTTTTTTCTTTGCATTCCCTCTACAAGTTCAAAAACTGCCTTTTTAACTAGTTTTTTGTTTGGGTTATAGTTTACCCTTTTGGATATTTTGTTTTCTTTACCTTCAAGGAAGTAGTTTACAAGTTTACTAAATGGGACTAATTCATCAAAAAATTTTTCATTACTATCCTTTAGTTCTTTCAAAGTTTCGCAAAAGAGTTTAAGGAACAAAGGATTGGAAAATTCAGGCTGTAAAAGAGGTATGACTGGAGGAGGAAGCTCATAATAGTTAAAAAACTCAACACTTGCCTCAAACTCAACATCTTCAAAACCTCTATGTTCTATTTGAAGAACCTTTAGCCCCTCTGGAACTACAACGTCAAGATAAGTCGAACGACAAGATAAGCATAGTTTTAACCATTTATATCGTTTTACATCTTCTATTACAGGCTTTAAACATCTTCTCCAAAAGTTATGAGGTTCTGTTTCGTTTAAAGCATCTATAAAGATTATTACAGGATATCCCGTAGACTCTCCTATAATATCAAGAGCTGTTAAAATATCATCTTTTGATAAAACAGAAGGTAACCCTAATAATTTTCTGATCTGTTCCCAAGGTTCTTCGTCTGTAAAATGTTCTCCAAATAGAACTATGCTTTTAAGACCTCTTTCTAAACGCATTAAAGCAATGTCACAGATTGCATGCGTCTTCCCTATACCTGCAGGCCCAATGATTAACATAGTATCTTCAAACATTACCCTATATAACTCAATCCATTCTTCTAACTCATTCAATTTCTCAATGGTTTCCTTTGCTAAATCATAATTGGCTGTTGGAAAGCTAACCATATATTCAGCCATAAACTGACGAAACGGAACAGAATCAGCGGTTCCTTTACCATGTTTTCTTTCTATTTCTTCTTTAAATTGCTCTTTAAGAGTACCAACTATTTCTTTTGCAGATTTTATAAGATTTTTGAGTTGAGAAATTGTATCTTTATTTTTGCCATTAGCAATGATTTTTTCTATTTCTTTTAAAGTATTAGACAGTTTTTTTGCTTCCTCAATATTTTCTCTGGGAATTTCTGGGGTTATATTTTGCTTGCTTTGTTCTGTAGATAAGGCAAAGTTCCATCGATTAAAAAGTTCTTTTATATCCTTAGTTTTTTGATTTATTTCCTTTTCCCAAAAAGGAGTCTTTCCAAATGCCTCAAAATATCTATAGATTGGAACTTCCACCTTAAGACGGGGAGAATATCTAGGTTCTGCTATCTTTAAAGCCTTATCAATGTGATTCTTAAACCAATTTTCATCTAATAAGGTCTTATCAAACCAAAAATTTACTCTGCTTGAAGCATTTTCGAGGGACATAAGACGGTCTATAAGAGCTGTCGCGTCCCATAGTATGAATTCAACGTTCATTCCTTTTTCTTCAGCTAATTTTTTCCATTCCTCTTTGTATTCTTCAAATTTTTCACTCTCGCTTTTACCTTTTCGTCCTGTAGGTCCAGTTAAGTTAAAATGGCAGACAAATGAAATATCTTGTTAGTTTAGGGTGAATTTTTAAAGCCGTCTTGATTGATTTATCCAGCAAGGGCTTAGCATCTTTTAAACTAAATACATATTTTGCTTGCCATCCCCACTCTTCACCGTTCGGAAGCTTCCATACACATTCAACTCCACCGTCACCACCTGCCCCTCTATAACGAGAAAATTTGCTGTTTTGAGGAACATCGTTGCACCTATATGCTAATTGACAGCAAAATTCTTCAAATGCTTCTTGTTGACTTCCGTTGAAGGTTCTTATATGTCTGAAATCTATCTTACTTCTACTCATTTTTCTATTTTATTTTGCTATTATTGGCGATTTTCACGGCGGAGGTTTTCCCTCCCCTTGCCATTTTATAAAGAGTATCCCACCAAGGTGAGCCTATTTTTAGGTATTTTGCAGGTCTCCTTAAGGGTCATTATTTCTCCCAAATCTTCCGGTGTAGTCTTTAGTCCCTTGTACTTGGTAGAGTTTATCATCGTTTAACATCACGTAATAGTATATAGCAAAAGAGAACAAAACGTCAAGTTTATTTTCAAAAATTTTCCCCCTTTTTGGGCAGTGTTTCATTATCCATCCAGAATAGAGAAAATAGTGAGTTTTATTTCTCCTGTCCTCTTCTCTGCATAGACAAGTCAGTAAATCTGACGTACAGTCTACCTTTTTATGTTTATATCTTCTGTCTATCGCCTTTGTCCATTGAATTTTTTATTCTCCCAGTCCTTGTAGGTATTCGATCCCTTTTTCTGTGATTTTCCATATTCCTCTGGATGAGTTACTATCCAAAAGCCCTTCTTGTACCATCTTATATTTGCACCATTGAGCAGTATTTTTCCATCGAACCATCTTCTTAGAAGGGAGTAATTGACGATCATAATCGTTCAATATTTCTTCCATTTGTTCTTCTACAAATTCGAGCACCGTTGCCATAGGAGCTGAGCCATTCAGTTTTAACAAAGCTTTTAATATGGGGATTCTAAAAGCATCTTCGGGAGTTCTTAATCCTCTTTCCAATCTACTTTTTACTTTTCTTTTTCGCTTTTTGGTAGATCTAACGGATATTAAAGAAAAAGCTTTTTGCCATTCATTTTGGAGCTGTCTCGCTTTGTCTTTAATTTTTTCGAGAGCATTCGCCTTTTCTATGTATTCCCTCGCTTTGTCGTACGCACTTTTTTGAAGGGCGACCGCTCCTTTTTCTTTAAGTTTATCTATGACCATGCCCATTTCTTCAAGTAAAAGTTTAAAAGCTGTAATAACTTCATCCTTGCTCATTTTTTCTCCCCCTTTTATTCTTACTTAACTTACAGGATTTATTCTTCACTGATCTATTTTCATTCACTGTTTGTAATTTATTATATAACTTGATTTCGCAAAAGTCAATCTGTGCGTTATTGTATAATAAATAACAAAATCGATCACACTTGACACATTTCTGGGCCACCTGTGTGAATAAACCCTTCATTATTACAAGCATAGCAAAATGCAGCGTAATAAGCTCTAGTCACTGCGGATCTATAAGCACTCTCTTGCGAATACCTTGTGTCTCCTTGCCGCCCAAAAATGCGAGATCAAGGAATTCTCTTCAATCGAATCTCATATTGTGGCTTTTTAAAATCTGCCGTGATTAAAACCCATCCATCTCTATACGATAGCTGCTCCTCAAATTCTTTACGAAGATCGCGTATTTTGTTCATAATGCTATCGCTGTATTCTTGTGCCCTTATATAAAGAGTAAGATATTCATCATCAATCTCTGGATCTTCATAAACTTCGAGAGAAATTTCTGCTTTACACCCAAAATATTCACGAATGCTCTGACATACAGGATGTAAAATATCTGTCATATCTGAATAGTTAAGCAAATAGTTACGAACTCTCGTTAATGATGGAATTTTAACACCCAACCTCTTTAATTCACTAAACGTGTCCTCAATTTCCTTTTTCATACCATCACGCCTTCCTCTTTTACATTCAAAAGGAATGGAGAATTGTATTCCTTAAACAATTTTTCTGGTATCGCCCTGACTGAGCAAAGTTCATTTTCATTAAGAAGGATTTCAAAAAGCAAATCGTTTAAGGATTCTTCAACCTCAACAGGGTTCGCATCATCGCTCACCACAATCAATATATCAATATCGGAATCTCTATTGTAATCTCCTCGTGCATAAGAACCATAAAGGATAACCTGCCTTATCTTATCTCCGAAACTTTCAATCAAATACTTTTTGACCTCTGTTAATATCCTCTTTACCTTTTCGTTCATCTCTCCTCTCTATTACTTCACCCCATCCGCTTCACAAGCCCTTCGATCATGTACTTCATTATCAACCCCGTAAGTGGTTCGATATATTCCCTATCCTCCACCCTTATTTTGAGCTCCACCTGGTCTATACCCGTAAAGT
>CAYQJV010000065.1:0-5993 GCA_964417925.1 uncultured bacterium
CCCCCGTTGGTCTGCTTTTCAGTTCAACCAGTATCCTATTAATATCGCTTTCAGTGAGCTCAAGATGTGAATTGATTCTCTTTATTGCTTTTACCAGATTCCACTCAAGCAGAGGCTCTTCCAAACTTTCCCTCTCCAATTCATCAGCTGGAATAAACTCCCAGCCCATGCTCATCAATGCATTAACGATGTAATCCTCCACTGCCGATTTCTCATTAAACGTTGGCATTTTTATTACTCCAAACCCATTTTTTTATTTGTATATTTTATGATATCCTCTATACTAGAAAATTTATCTTTGGTGACAAGGGAAATTATTAATTGTCTTACTAATTCTGCTAAGTTATTGCTAAAATATTCAGGAATACACTCCTTTAATTTGCCCTCATGAACTAAACTATTTCTGTAGTCATAAGCTCTATTAACCATGTTGTGAACAAAAACTCTTTTTCGCTTTATGCATAGGTAAGATACACGCTCAGCTAAACTTTTTTTCTTACACCCTTCTCCTTCCAATAGCAAAGATTCAAGGGCAATTACTAGTTTTATTATTTTGTACTCATTGGAAATTTCTTTAAGACCTTCCCCATACCAATTTATGGACACGGTAATCTTATCATCAATCTTTCTTCTCTTGTTTTCATCATTTCTAAATATTTCATCAAGTCTTCTCAACAATTTTTTTGTTCGCTGGCTTTTGTAATAGTAATCCAGATCAAAAGGGTGTGTGAATAAGTCTTTATTTTCTAATTTCCCCTTTAAATGCAAATCATTATCCTTAGGGCCAATGTACATCATTCTTTTTGCCATGGGTATCACTTCCCTACCGATTAAAAAATTATATTTTCCAGATAGTAGACTTAAAGCTTTGAGATGTATTTCTATTTTGGTTAAAGTTTTTAACTCTGCCATTCCCGTATCACCTGCTTCAACTTCCATTATAACAAAACTGTAAGGCACTTCTATCTTCCCGGTACTTTGAAAGAATCTTGAATGAATATTTTTGTTGATAGATTTTTTAGTCCGTTTTTTTATTTCATCAGCTAAAGTTTGATAATCTGGAAAAATTTGTATCTCACCAAACTTTCTAATCTTGCTGGTTTTCAAATTATATATCCGAAATATAAATGCATATTTCTTAACTTTAAGTTTGTTTAACAAACTTCCTACCTTTTGGTTTATAAGATTATATTTGTTTTGTTGATCAGAGCGTAGAACATCGGCCAATATATCCTGTAACCCTTTTCTCACCACCTCTTCTGTCAGCGGTTGCCTTGTTCTCTTTATAATTTCTTTTAAAAGGTTATCCATTTCTTCGGTTGTTTTTTTATCATATTTAATATAGGTATATTTCTCTTTTCTATTTGCATAAAAATCGATGTGACCTACAATTGCAAACAACCCATCAGTAACTAACTTTCTAAGTTTAACCATTTCCCAACACCTTCTCTACATTCACTCTCTTTTTTCCCGTCAACAAATCATTCATAAGCCCCTTTTTCACCCTTTCCAGTTTTTCCTTCCTCTTCCTTTCCAACTCCAGCTTTTTATCCACCGTGCTCAAAATGTCTGCAATTTTTTGTTGTTCTGGAAGAGGAGGAAGTGGGATTTTTATTTTTCTAAAATCTCGCAGAAGAAGATGATTTCTTCCCCATCCAGAATTATGCCTTTTAATAATGTTCTTACCAGTCGCAGAGTTTAGAATATAACAGAGGAACTCAGGATTTAACATTTTTGGATTTGTTCTAGTTATCAATAAACTATGACAATTTGATCCTTCATAAATTTTAGGTACTAAGCAACTAGTGCCTATAAAACCTGTCTGCACTGTAAGGACATCATTCTCTTTCAAAATTGATTTATGATGCTTTTTATTAAATTCTTTTTCTACATAAATATCCGTTGGTTCTAGTTTATTTTCCCTCACGTTTTGTGACCGAAAGTAGGGTACACCCTTATCGGGCGTTGTATAATAGGGTGTTGCAGGATTAACGACACCTATGGTGACTTCGGTGGAAACTTCTTCTAATTTTTTAATTCCCCACTTTTTTGGAATCCTACCAATTTCAGTATCCTTAAATTCTTTATGTCCTATGCCCGTTGTGAGCAATTTTTGCATCAATCCTTTCTTCAGTTTTTCTGTTTTGGCTATAGCGTCATCTACTTTTTGTATTGCTTCATCAATTGTGGAAAGAACTTTCGCAATGGCTTTTTGTTCGGGGAGGGGAGGGAGAGGAACATATGTTTTTCCAACGAGTGCAGTGTTTAAATTTCCCTGTGTTCCTATTTGTTTCATGTTTATAAATTTAAGTTCATTCCTTTGTAAAACGTAGAACAAGAATTCGGTGTTAATTCTGCTCGATAAGTTACGAAACACGACGAAACCATCATGTATGCAAGCTTTCATATCTACGATTATAGGTTTTCCTATTGTAGCACAGATACTCATAATTAAGTCTCCTGGATTTACTTCAACACTTTTTCTCTCTCCAATCTTGGAGAGATATTGAGATGTTTTTCTTAAATACTTGTAGGTACTAGTAACATCAGATATCCTGACCCATCCTCTTCCCTTATCTGAAAAATATTTTGGATCTCCTATAGGTCTTGGAGATGCGCCTCTTCTTACTTCGCTAATTTGATTTATTTTAACAACTTCCCAATCTTTGGGGATTTCACCTATTGGAGCTTGTTTATATTCCTCTTTCATACCTTTTCACCTGTAATAGCTGCTACAAAACTTCCTGCTAAATCACCAATAATCGCCCCAGGTAATACATCCACCAAGAATTTAGAGAGATTTTCTATAACTGTTAAAGAGTTATCAGGATTTATTATTACAGGAAATGCAAAAAGCATCATTACAAGTATAAGTAGTATAGCCGATATATCTGAAAAGACCTTATATGGATTAAGACCAAAAACTTTATTGGTAGCAAACCCAACTAATCCGAAGATAATTAGAAAAATGAAATTGATTACTAAATCCATTTATTCACCCTCCTCTGCCTTATTACCTCTTCAATCTTAGTTGAAGCATATGGTAAATCCATCATGGTAATGTCAGGCAACCTCTCTTTAAGACAGTTTTTTGCTTTATCATTTTGGGTTATATAATCCTCAAGAATATTCAACTCAACCACAATACCTATGTCCATTATGTTTAGTAAATTCTGGTAATACTCATTTAATTCATCCATCATAACTTCTGTTTCAAACAATTCAACCCCTGAGAGAAGTCTTCTCCCAATGTCTGTTTTATCGGGGATAACATGCACATCTGCAGATAGCCTCTTGTAAAAACCATAAACATATTCTACTGGGTTTCTAAAATTCTGTATTGGATCAAAGATTTTCCAATCCAAAAGTTGCCTAACGATTGTTTTTATATCTGGAATGATTTTTCTGAGGTGTTCATCTTCAGTAAGAGAAGAAGTTTTATCAAAAATTCCTGCAGATGTGTTTTCTAATTCATCTTTTATTGAAGAATTCTTCATTATTATTTCATTTAGCCAATCGATAAGTGTTTTTTTAGATTTGCCGATTTTAGCTCCTTTTCTCTTGATACTCTCGGCTTTTTCTCTGTACTTTTTGTGGGCTAAACGTTCCCAAAACGCTCCTTTTATGATCAACTCTAAAGCGTTTCTCAGTAAAGTATAGGCTGCATTATAATGTCCCATCAGGGCACTTAAAAAAGAAAGATGGGTTCTATCAAATGATTCCCAATGATATAACAAAAAGGCTGATCTTGCGTAAAACTGATCATCGGTCTCAACAATCTTTGTTGGCAAAACCATAAATTCATGGATAGCACCATGTGAATTCACCAGCTTATCCAAATCACTTTCGTAAACTGAAGTAGCTATATCATGAAAATTAATCTCTTTGAAAATATGCGAAAGAGTCTCCTTGGAGATTTTCTTGTCCACTTAGATGACCTCCTTAAAATATTCCTCTATTTTTTTCTCTACATCTTTTATTTTATTTTCTATTTTTTGGAGTTCTTGCCACTCTTGGGTTACATCGATTTCTTCTATTTCTTCTTCGGGAAAGACGTAAAGAGTGACATTGAGGTTGTAGTCATTTTCTTTTATTTCATCTAAGGAAACAATTCTGGAAAAACCTTCTATTTCCTTGAAATTGTGATAAGCTTCTGCTATCTTTTTTATGTTTTTATCTCCCAGTCTATTCAACTTTCTTACATCTGGGTGCTGCTCATATTCTTGGCTTGCATTGATGAACAAAAACTTTTTCTTTCTCTCCTCTGGCTTGTTTTTATTGAAAATGATTATTGCTCCTGGTGCTCCTGTGTTATAAAACAACTTTTCAGGCAGCAAAATAACACATTCAATAAAATCATCCTCCAAAACTCTGGATCGTATAACCCTCTCTTTTCCTCCTCTGAATAAACAGCCATTGTCTATAACAATACCAACCCTTCCTTTTTCATCGTCAGCAGAAGCGAGCATATGCTGAATCCAAGCCCAATCTGCTGACTGGCGAGGAGTGAAACCATATTTATATCGTTGCTTCCAGAACTCTCCCTTTTTCAAAACATTTTCATCATATCCGTCTTGATTCCATGGAGGATTTGCAACAACAACGTGAAATGTATCTAAGGCTTCACCTTTCTTAAATTTCGGATAAATCAACGTATCTCCCATTCTCACATCTACATCTCTAATATCATGGATGTAAATGTTCATTTTGCAGAATGCATATGTTGTCTGATTCGCTTCCTGTCCATACAAAAAAAGCTTTTTTACCGCTTCTTTTCCAAATTTTTTCTCAACATGATTGAAAGAGGAAATCAACATCCCTCCAGAACCACACGCAGGGTCATACACTTTCTCATGAGGCTGCGGATCCAGCATTTCAATAAGTAATTGAATAACCTCTCTTGGGGTATACACCTCCCCCTCCTTTGCTTTCTGAGGGGCAAAGTACATGAGAATCCATTCATAGGCATCCCCCATAATGTCAGGAGAAACATGGTGCAGTTTCTTTGAACTGAACAGCTCAACAAGCTGGCGCAAAATTTCAAAGTTCTCCACGCTTGTGGTAAATTGAATGAAATCTGCCCTATCAATAACATCTCTCAACTCAGGATTTCTCTCTGCTATTGTCTTTAATGCCCTGGAAAGCCTTTCAGGCAATCGATTTACATCCTTCCTTATGTTCTCCCAGAGAAACTCTTCGGGCAGATCAAACTCATGATAAGCAGATGCCTTTGCCTCCTCTCTTGCCTCTTCCTCACTCAATCCATCCTCCAAAGCCTCTTTATATGCCCCCTCATACTCCAGCTCCCATTTATCACTAATTCTTTTTAAGAAGAGGAGAATCAGAATGAATTTATAATCAACTCTCGTTCGAATTAAATCTGCAGCTTTTTTCAGCAGATTTTCTATGTCTCCTCTGGTCAATTTTCCTCCAAAATCAAAAATTTTCTCCAGAATCTCCTTTTTCTCCAGCAACCTATACACTCTTTTTCTATTATCAGATGGATCGAGTCTTGCCTTAATCCACCCCATTTTTCTCAGTTCAGAAAGAACGACATTTACCGTGTCTTCGTTATCTCCCAATTTTTCTTTTAGCAATTCAACCGCTTGTTCTTTATTAAATTCGTTCTTACCAAATTTTTCAAGCAATAGGGAATATCTTTTCTCTATCCAACTTGGCGAGTCGATTTCTGCCATATTTAAACAACCAAGTTAATTATATAAGTTTTGTGGTTATTTATTAAGTTAAATAAATTTCAACTTATACAATTGAGGATTTTATTTTTGTTGGTAATCTTATCGTCTGAGGTCATGCACACCGCCATTCTGCCAGTTCATTATATGAAAGGAAAAATGCCATGCGGATTCAAAACCATTCTCATTTTCATCAAATTTAAATAGGCAGACAAAAATTAATGTGTGGAAAAGTGTGATGTGGTCATCATCGGGGGAGGAATAGCGGGGTTGAGTGTGGGTAAATTTCTGGCCGAGCGG
>CAYQJV010000066.1:0-5871 GCA_964417925.1 uncultured bacterium
AGACAGCAAAAACATTTAGAGCCGTTACTTTTGAAGATTGCAGATAACATTAAACAGCATCAAAAGAGAGGTTTTGACCGGATAGCAAAGCTTGCAGTAAAAGCAGCTCTTTATTCAGTAGCTTCAAGGGGAGAAATTAACGCAATGCTTTATGAACTTCTGGAAGATAAAGAACAAGCAGAAGCATATATAAGCGAAGCATGGAAGCATGCAGTTACAAATGTGAGGAAAACAGAAGACATTGAGGAATTACTGAGAAATGGTCATGAAGACTAGATACGGAGGGAGTATGCAGGGCCACTCACAGTATATCACAAGACATGAGAAAATACCGACTTTCGGCTCTCATACATTGCAGGATTTTAAGCAGTTTATTAAAGAGTACAACCAAAATATGAAAGAACAGGGTAGGACTGACCTTTTTATGCGGAAATTTATGATTTCTCCGGACCCACGACTTGAACTTGATGATGAAGCTTTGAAGAACTTAGCAGAAGAATTCATGGATTACTTCCAGGAAACAAAAGGTCCGGTCAGCTGGTTTGCGGTAATTCATAGGGACACTGGAAAACCTCATATTCATATTGTGGTATGGGGTAAGAAAGAAAATTTAACGCTCAATAGAGACGATATTATTAAACTTAGAGGACACTTAACTAATCTGGAAAGAGGTTTAAGTAAAGGGTACAGAGATTTCCACCCGAGAGAGATTATAAAGCTCAAAATTCTAGGTACTCTTGAAAAGCACATGGCTAGTATATACACCCGATATGTCATCTCCGGAGAGATAGAAAGGGCCAGGGGAATTAGAAGAGCTATGATGAACCGGGAAAAGAAGAAAAAGAAAATGAAAAGACTGAGGAGAAGAAGATGAAGCAGTTAGAAAAATTCATTATAGATCTCAGATTTAAAATTGCTCATTTTCTTTTCATGACAAGGTTTTTCTTAGGAACTTTCTTTATTTCAGTGCTTGTAGGTTTATGGTTGTCATCCTCTAATCCCAAGTACAAAAGGGCATGGGAATGGATATTTATGGAAGCAAAGTATCTGATAAGAGGGGTTAACCACCCAGAACAAAAACAGTATTTTTACGCAGTTAATAAGAGTTATATTGAAATTGCGAGGAAAATAATAGTTAAAGAGCTCTTATACTTAGGATTGGTAGGCTTAGGGATTGCAACCTTAGCAGTGGTACTTTTCTCATTGTATCTTAAGAGGAAAGAGAAGTACCAGAAGGAACAGGTCATAAGAGGAGCTCATATTCTAAACAACCCCTTGAAGCTTAAAGGGAGAGTGAGAATAGATGAGATAGTTATACCTTATGAATACGAGAACAGAGGAATTTTAGTTCTAGGAACTGCAGGAAGCGGTAAAAGTGCCTTTACCAAACACCTTTTAAGGTCAGTCAGAGAAACCATGGAAGAAAGTGATAAACTCATTGTTTTTGACAGAAAAGGAGAATATATAAGTTACTTTTACGAAGAAGGAGATTTAATACTCAATCCTGCAGATAAGAGAAGTGTCAAGTGGGATATTTTCCAGGAAATACACGAAAAGAGAGATATTGACTCAGTTGTGACCTCACTGATACCGCACACAGAAGACCCCAGGGAGAGATTCTGGCAGAACAGTGCAAGAGATATATTTAAAGCTGTCTTAATTCACATCCTGGAACAACACCAGGGTGATAAACCCGGGAATATAGACCTTTTCAATTACTTTACCAAAATAAACAGTAGACAAAAACTTGTAGATAGTCTAAAAAAGACTGACGAAGCGATAAGCATGGTAGAAGGTTACCTGGAAGACGCAGGGGATACTGCAGCAAGTGTATATGCAAGTTTTACTGAGTATGCTAACTATTTCAAGAACCCGGATATAAGGTACCGGGGAGATTTTTCAATCAGAAGATGGATTAATAATGAGCGGGACGGAGTCTTATTTATAGCTAATCCTCCAGCCGTTCAGGATAGTTATAGGGCTATTTACACCTTAATTTTGGACCTTGCGTTTAAAGAAATTCTCCAATTACCAGATAACTTGAACAGAAGAATATGGCTTTTCATTGATGAGTTCCCAAGTCTATTTAAGCTTGAAAATTTGGAAAGACTTCTTGCAGAAGGGAGAAGTAAGGGGAGCTCTCCGGTATTAGTTGCCCAGGATTTCACACAGGTAGAAAGAGTATACGGCCATGGAGCTCCAAGTATATTCAACAACGCTAATACTAAAGTGTGTTTCAGAATAGGAGAACCCAGGAGTGCTGAATTTATATCCAGGTTTTTCGGGGAGAAGGAAGTAGAGAGAGAAAGAGAAAGTCTAACAATGGGAACCGAAAATTACAGAGACGGATATATAGTGGGAAAAGACCGAGAAAAAACACCGGTAGTATTGGCCAGTGAACTGACTAATTTACCTGACCTGACCTGTTTTGTTAAGATAGGTCCTAATCCGCTGTATAAGTACACAATAAGTTATCCTGTAATGAATAAGAAAACAGAAGGTTTCATTAAGAAAGTAAATACAGATGTAGTAAAAATGAGAGGTTAAGTTATGGTACTCTTAGCCCTTTTAATGTTTGTTATACCGGCACATGAAGCAAGGTATAAAGCATTTTTCCCTGCACAGAGGAATTACCTAAACACTCTCCATGATGTACCGGTTCAGATACCAGGAATCCTGGAAATACATGTTACTGACACTGTAACGAAAATAGATACTATAATGGAAATTGCTAAGGTCCAGGTTTTGACCTATATGCCAGACTCAGTTAAGCCTATTGAGCCAGTAGAGAAGCACACCGCAGATGAGATTTATATTTTCTCCAGTGCCGATCCAACGGGAACTGAAAAACACAATAGGGAACTTGCTAAGAAACGGGCAGATTATCTTAGAAATTTTTTCACCGGAGCCAAAATTAAGGTAAAAACTAAGACAGGAATTGGGAGATTTTCAATAATTATCTTTAAAACGGGAGGTGTAGGTGATGCTCGATAAAATAAAAAACAATATGCTGAAACTCTATGCCTGGATGTATGCAAACAGGGAAAAAGTAATCAGGGTAGCTGCCATAACATTCGTAGTGGTGGGAATAATACTTCTCACAACTCACAACCTGTATGCTGCCGGAACCGATGATATTTATACCAAGGTGAAAGAGCTTTTACAGGGTGGTTTTGGTAAAGGAATAGCTGGAATAGGGTTTCTCGTAGGTGGAATAATGCTGTTCCTTGGGAACATGCAGCTCGGTATAATTATCATACTTGGTGCTTTGTTCATTGCTTTTGCGCCCACGCTGATCGACGCTATTTTCGGATGATGGTACCCAAAAGTCTTGATGAACCAGTGCGGATATTGGGGCTCTCCCCGGATGAATTTTTCGGGGGAGCCCTGTCTTTCCTGTTATTTTACTTTCAAAATCATCCCACATATGGACTTCTTGCAGCGATTATGGCGGTATTTACTCTTAAAAGAATTAAAGCAGGAAAGAATGACGGATTTATGTTACACAAGATTTATGAGTATGGGTTTCCCTTACCAGGCTTATTACCCCCTTATGTAAACCACTTTGAGGACTGAGATGAAAGTAGAAAAGTTTTGGGAAATTTGGGAAAATATGAGCTGGACCTTAAATACATTGAAATTCATTGTCTTATTACAATTTACAGTTATTATCATTTTAGGGCTTGCTATTGTTAAGAAGATTACACAGAGAAAACCGGTTGTGATAGTCCCTGGAGCTCCAAAGGTCATGGAACTCCAGCCTGATATTATCCCGGAACAGACCGTTAAGGATCTTGCAATATTTATTACTACATTATATGCCTCTTTCAGCCCTGCAAGTATACAGGGTCATTTTGAGGATATACTGAGGTTTGTGGATAGTGAATCATACGGAGAAGTAAAAAGTACCTTATTAGCCCAGATTAAGAAGGTTAAAGAGTCAGGATATAGTCAACACTTTGACCCTGATTCTGTATGGGTAGAAAACGATACTGTTTTTGTGAGAGGACTTTTAAAGGCATTCATAGGAAACCAGAAAATAAAGGAGGAAGCAAATGTTTTTAAACTTAAATTCAAAAAAGGTGTTCCAAACAGCTCTAATCCTTATGGTATATACCTCACAGCTATTCGGAATAAGTAGCAAATTGATTGCAGATAGACCGGATACTGTTTTAGTAGAAAAAGGCCAGATCACGATGCTTAAATTTCCTTTTAAAGTGGTCAAATGTATTACGGACAACCAAATTGAAGCCACAATCCAGGATAAAAGCGTATTTATAACAGCAAATAAGGAGGGGAGGGTTTTTGTAATGCTTGAGAATGGACTGGTACCATCTTATGTGGTACTGATTCAGAACGCAGCTCCAGCATCTTATATTTTTACAGCTTCAATTTCTCAGGACAGCGATTCCTTACTCTATGATGAAATTTCTAAGTTGGTGGCTGCAATGTACCATGAAACTGACCTGGTCACATATCACAGGAAAATTAAGAATAAACCTGTGAAACTTTCTATAGGCAGGGAATTAAAGGAGTGTTTACTCAAAAATGAATACATAGGAAAATACTTTGGATATGATTTAAAGGCTGACTTTAAAGTAGATACCATCCCCGAGAACCTATTTTGGGTTAATGGTATTGTTGCAGTGGCCCTTGTGGACAGCAATATATATATTGTGGCAGACAGAGAATTATTCACGGAGGAACGGAAATGAAGTTCCTTAAAAAGTTTTTCAAAAAGGAAGAAGATACAGAAGTTACCACCACAGAAGATAAGGAAAAGAGAGTAAAGCTTTTGATCATAGCGGGAATTGCGGTGGTGTTTATCCTGATTCTGACACTTTCCAGTGGTGGCAATAAGAAAAAAGAACCAGAGAAAAAGGAAGAAGTTAACCTCACAGCGCCACTTGAAGGAGTAGATATTGCCAAAGAGGAATGGACACTCCAGAGTGCCGCGAGACTGCAGGCCCTGGAGGAGAAAACTATAGAACATGAGAGAAACATCCAAAAACTCACTCAACTCACACAGAGTTTGCAGGATAGCGTGAGGAGTCTTAAAAAGGGGGTACAAGAGCTGACAAAAACCATTATGGACCTTCACGATGAACTTGTTAAACTACCACCACAGCCACAGAAACAGGAATTCCCAGAAATACAGGAAGGATTACCCCCCGGAGAAGCACCGATAGAAAAAAAACATAGCAAAATAAAGGTTGTGGAACCACAGAGTATGAAAAGCAGTGATACAATAATGCCTGTGCTCCCCCCAGGCACTGAACAAGCAGGTAAAGTTCTTGTCCCCGCAGGATCCTTTGGAAGGGTCAGATTCCTTGCAGGAGTTTATGCACCATGCGAAGGGCCTGAGATCCCTGTACTAATGGAAGTTATAAGTCCTATCATCACCCCAAAAGAGAGAAAAGGTTTTATAGGCAGTTTTATCATAGGCTCAGCAGTTGGAGATGAAAGCTCTAAGAGTGCTTTTATAAGGTTAGAAAAGATAAGTTTTCTTTACGAGGATACAGTAATTACGAAACAAATAAAAGGATGGGTAGTAGGCGATGATGGAAAATATGGTATTAGAGGGAAAGTACACGATAGAAGCGGAAAATATTTGGCCTATGCAATAGTATCAAGTTTTGCCTCAGGTGTAGGGCAGGCTGTAAGTCTTGCCTATACAAGCGTTACTCAAAATGCTTTTGGGCAGACTACCACCACAATAGATAAAAACAATATTGCAAAAGTAGCAGCTGCAGGTGGAACATCTACTGCAGCAGGAACAATATCTGAATACTACATGAAAAAAGCCTCAAAAATTATTCCTGTCGTAGAAGTGGAAGCAGGCACCATAGCAGATATAGTATTTCTTGAAGA
>CAYQJV010000067.1:0-5759 GCA_964417925.1 uncultured bacterium
CAACTTCAAGCCATGCCGACCAAGTATTATTAGGAGTGGGAGTATTACCACATTGGAAAACTCATCTCCCCATACTACATAACTACTATCTGATGAGACTCTTGCATTGACTACATAATCTGCCTTGCCATCATAATTAAAATCCATTACAGTACTTCCACTTGCTTCAATACTAACTCCTACATCGGTTTTATTGTTTTCTGAAAATCCATGAGGACTATTCCAATAAATAATTTGTCTATGCGTTTTGAATCCTCCTCTAAATAAAATTATATCAAGCCATCCATCTTTGTTCAAATCCGCTACCGAGAGTCCGTGTGGATCTATATGGGTTGGTAAATAAGTAACGTTAGAGGATGAATATCCATTTTTACCTCCCCAAAATATTCCAAGTTTCCAATCACCTGCTGCAGGGAAGATGATATCTAACCATCCATCCTTATTTAAATCCGCGACTTCAATATTAGCTCCATTTGTATTTCCATCAAATAGTGGAGTATTAGGAATAAATCCGGAGGTATCTCCCCAAAAAATTATTCCTTGAGTTTCTATAACAATATCCAGATATCCATCTTTGTTAAAATCTGCCCAAAAACAAGCTTCAGCATTCGGTGGTTTATTTAGCAATAATCTATTATTTGCATTTGGTCCGTCTTTTTCTCCCTGGAATATAATTAAGTAATTGGCTCCATAGGGAGATACAGAAAATTCAGGATAATTATCCCAGTTTATATCTGCACCATCACAGTTTTCTCCTCCATACGTAAAAAAGGTTTGTTTATTATATATAGAGAATCCAGAACTACTTCCCCAATAAATTGTTGTGGTGCCTGCAATTTCAGATATGTAAACATCCAAATATCCATCATTATTTAAATCAAATCTCGGTACAAATTCAACTGCTCCTTCTTTTCTCCAAGGAGCATAAATATTCCTTTCAAAATTTCCATCTTTAAAGTCTTCTTGAGTTGCCTCTATCCATAAATGTACTTGCATAATGAAAAGTGTATACTTTAAAAATTTATTGTCAAGTTTTTGACATATTATATTACTTTTTTAGTGAAGTTTTAATTTCCTTTAAGAATTGAATTGCAGATCTTTCTGCTAAAGGAAGTTTTTTCTTAGAAATTTTTTGAACAGGTGTAAATTTTTTAATTTTCAGCATAGCTTGATACAGTTCATTAAGGGATTCTTTTGGAATTACAATTCCTGCGTTGAATTCTTTAATTCTTTTTCCAAGATCTCCAACATCGGTTCCTATTACTCTGATCCCTATTTGAAGAGCTTCCCAAAAGCTATTAGGCATACTTTCATTTCTAGAGGGAAGTATAAGGCAATCGGCAAGAGATAAGTATTTCGGAATCTTATTGTAAGGAATGATACCAGTAAATATTATTCTTTTTTCCATATTATTTAATTTAACTTTTTTTTGCAGAATATTTTTTAATTTCCCATCACCTATTACAAATAGCAGATCTTCCTTTATTTGTTTAAATAATTTAATAGCTGCTTCTATTAAAATATCTACTCCTTTTATTTTTTCAAGTCTTCCAATAAACATGTAAATAAATTTTCTATTCTTTTTTTTAATTTTTTTAATAGAGTTCATTTTTAAAAGTTTTACAGACCCCAAAAATTTACATTCCTTGGAGGAAAGTTTTTCTACTTTACTACATAAGTTAAAACTGTTGGCAAAATTGATATCTGCTCTTTTTAAAATTTTACTTAACAAATATTTTCCCCAAACTGTTGGATAAAATTTGTTAATATCTGTACCAAGAGCCCACGTTCCATAAGGTATGGAAAATTTGAACTTAAAAAAATATGCAGAGATTCCTTGAGGTAGAATCCAGGGGACAAATATAAAATCGATTTTTTCTTTTAAATGAATTTTTTTAAGCCATGTGTATCCCTTTACTAAAAGTTGAAGTAATCTATATATATCAGATATATTCCAAATTTTAAATTCTCCTATAGTTTTAGAAGTGTGCATCCAAAAATATACTTTTACATTTAAATTATTTTTACAAGGAGGATCATTAGTCTTTCCGGGGATTAAAATTGTAATTTTACATTTTTCTTTTATAAGTCTTTTGGCAAAATCTGGAATAAAATTTCCACCTATTGGATTTTTTAATGTAGGAAATGAGTGAGTAATAATTACTATATGCATTTTTTTCTCTTTAAATTTTCTAATTCATCTTTTATTAAAAGGATTTGCTCTCCCAAAAATCCTATTACAAAAAGAATCAAACCTGATACAATAAGGAGTATAACAAGATACAGTAAAGGTCTAAATCCTATTTGGAAAAACACTCTTAAAATTACTGCTGTCAATCCTATAAGAAAACCCAATAAAATAAATGTACCTCCTATACTTCCAAATAGAAGCATAGGTTTTTTGGCAAAAGAAAGTAGAAGTTTTACAGATATTAAATCCAACACCCCTATAGGTATTCTCCAAAATCCAAATTTTGATTTCCCATATCTGCGAGGAAATAATTTTACCTTTACCTCTTTAACTCTGTATCCTTTATAATAAGCAATTACAACCATGTATCTGTGCCAGTCTTTTCTCCATATTACATCATCTACCACCTCTTTTTTGAAGGCTTTTATTGTATTTAAATCATGCACTGGAACTTTAAATATTTTTCTTGAAAGGTAATTATATACTGAGGAGACAAATTTCTTTTCATACTTTCCTTGTTTCCAACCGGTGACAATATCTGCTTTATCTTCTATTATTGGATCCACCAGTTTTTCTATTTCTTTTACTTCGTATTGAAGATCAGCAGGAAAAAATACATAGATATCTCCCTTTGCTATTTCAAAGCCTGTTAAAAGTGCTTGTGTAATACCAAAATTTTTTCTATGTTTCAATACTTTTAGAAATTTACATTTCTTGGTGTAATCTTTTGCTACTGTATATGTTTTATCTGTACTTCCATCATCAACTATAATTACTTCACATTTAAATTTCCATTTTGGAATATGTTTTTTAAACTCTTCTATCAAGAGAGGAATATTTTGTTCTTCATTACAGGCAGGTATAATAACGGAAACGTATTTTTTCATAGATATAAAAGTATAATTACAAGACATAGCTATGTCAATATAATTTGACTTTTTCCAATAATTAAATAACATCATTACATGATAGATATTAAAAAAATAAGAGAAAATCCAAAAGAGGTAGAGAAAGCCTTAAAAAGGAAAGGATATAATATAAATATTAAACACATTCTTTCTATAGATGAAGAAAGAAGGAAATTGCAAAAAGTTCTTGATGATAAAAAGCATGAGAAAAATACTCTATCACAAATAATAGGGGAAAGAAAAAGAAGAGGAGAAGATGTGGAGAAAGAACTGCAACAGACGAAGAAATTGGCAGAGGAAATAAAAAATCTTGAGCAAAAATTGAAGGAAGTGGAAAAGGAGTTCAAAGGTCTTCTTTTCTCTATTCCCAATATTCCTGATGAATCATTACCTGAGAAAGATGTAGTTGTAAAACAATGGGGAGAGATAAGAAAATTTGAGTTTGAGCCTTTAAATCATATTGAAATAGCAGAATCGCGAGGATTTATAGATTTTAAAAGATCCGCACAACTTTCTGGTTCGAGATTTGTTTTGTTTAAAAAAGAAGGAGCTTTACTTGAACGAGCTTTAATAAACTTTTGTCTTGATCTTCATACCAATGAACATGGGTATGAAGAAGTTTCTCCACCTGTACTTGCAAAAGAGGAGAATTTTACTGCAGCAGGTCAGCTTCCTCATCTTGCACAGGATATGTACAAAACAGAAAAAGATCCATTATGGCTTATTCCTACAGCAGAGACCGTGCTTATTAATTTACATGCTGGTGAAATTTTAAAAGAAGAAATGCTTCCTAAAAAATACGTTGCATATACACCATGTTTTAGAAGAGAGGCAGGAAGTTATGGTAAAGAGATAAAAGGACTTTTTAGAGTTCACCAATTTGATAAAGTTGAACTTGTTCAATATACTCTTCCTTCAAAATCATATGAAGCTCTTGAGGAAATGCTTTTCCATGCAGAAAGGGTTTTGCAATTACTTGGACTTCCTTATAGGGTGAAGTTACTTTCAGCTTCAGAAATTGCTTTTCAATCTGCAAAAACATATGATATAGAGGTATGGGCTCCAGGAATGAAGGAATGGCTTGAAGTTTCTTCTGTATCAAATTGTGAGGATTTTCAGGCAAGGAGAAATAAAACACGGATAAGACTTTCTACAGGAGAGTTGATTTATCCGCATATTTTAAATGGTTCAGGAGTAGCTTTTGCCAGGACCTTTATAGCAATTCTTGAAACTTACCAGAATAGAGATGGTACTATAACTGTACCTACTGTTTTGAGGAAATATATGGGAGGAAGAGAAAAAATATGAAGTTTGAAGATTACTATTTTATGCAGAAGGCAATTAATCTTGCAGAAAAGGGAAGAGGTTATACCTTTCCTAATCCACTTGTTGGAGCAGTGGTGGTAAAGGAAGGAAAAATAATAGGAGAAGGGTATCATGCTGGATATGGAAGGCCTCATGCAGAAAGCATTGCCATAGATTCTGCAAATGAAAGAGTGGAGGGAGCTACTCTTTATGTAACGGTGGAACCATGTGTGCATTTTGGTAAAACTCCTCCTTGCGTTGATAAAATAATAAAAGCAGGGATCAAAAAGGTAATTATAGGAATAAAAGATCCAAATCCACTGGTAAATGGGAAAGGAATTGAAAAACTTAGACAAAATCACATAGAAGTAATAACAGGCGTACTTGAAAATGAAATTGTAAGGCAGAATGAGGCATACATCAAATTTATGAAGTATTCACTTCCTTTTGTAATTGTGAAATCTGCAGTAACTCTCGATGCAAAAATTGCATTATCCAACGGAAGTTCAAAATGGATTACAGGAGAAAAAGCAAGAGTATTTGCTCATCAATTGAGGCATGAGTCAGATGCAGTACTTATTGGGATAAATACTGTATTAAAAGATGACCCAATTCTTGATACAAGATTCGTAAAGGGTAAAGATCCTTTAAAGGTGATATTAGATTTTTATTTAAGAATTCCTTTAAATGCCAAACTTTTCAAAAAAGGTAAAACTATTATTTTTACTGCGATAGACTATTTAGATAAAAAATTTATGAATGCAGAGGTTGTAAGAGTGAGAGGAGAAGATGGATTATTATCCCTTACGGATGTGTTAAAAGAACTTGCAAAAAGAAATGTTGTACAACTCCTTGTAGAAGGGGGAAGTAAAGTAATATCTACATTTTTGAAAGAAAAGCTTGTGGATAAAATCATACTGGTAATAAATCCAAGCATTATAGGGAGAGGAATCAATTTTACAGAGCATTTAAACATAGATAGCTTAGAGAGAAGGATAAAGTTGAAAGATGTGAGAATAAGAAAAATAGGCGAGGATATAATTCTGGAGGGTTACCCTGTTTACTGGAATAATTGAGGATATAGGAAAAATAGTTACTCGTGTGAAAAGAGGTAGTATAGAATTATTAAATGTTAAATCTTCTTTGAAAGTACATAAAGGAGATAGCATTGCAGTAAATGGTGTATGTCTTACAGTGGTTGATGAAAAAGAGGATATGTTTTCAGTAGAGGTTGGTCCAGAGACTTTGAAGAAAACAAATATAGGCCTTTTAAAACCTGGAGATATGGTAAATCTGGAGACTCCTCTTACTTTTTCAAAACCAATTGGAGGGCATATTGTTCAGGGACATGTGGA
>CAYQJV010000068.1:0-5613 GCA_964417925.1 uncultured bacterium
TACTAAATAAGATACTTATAATTTATCCTCCTCTTTGCGTAATGCACCAGAGAACTGTCCCCTCTGGTGCATTTGTTCTATACCCTATACCCTCTTTTTCTCTTATATCCTAACATCCGCCCGATTCTTTCTTCCTAACTTAGATAGACATATCCTATTCATATCTAATAAAATTGTAAGTGTCTTCTTTTTCCTTAATTCGAAAGTATACTATGTTCAAGTTTGCAGGCAAGCTAAGCTCGATAACAGCCACGCCTCCAATTGGAAAATTTGAATCGACATTGGTGTCCAAGGAAGGCATCACTCCAAAATAGACCCCAGATATATTAACCTCTATCAACTGATGAAGGTGTCCCTGGAATACTCCTAAAACATGGGAGTTATTTAAAATATTTGTTTGTATTTCTTCCCAGTTCCCAATCATAGCCTCATTGCGATGTACTGAAAAATATGGGTGACTTGATATATCTAAAGCACAGACTGGATGGTGTGAGAAAAGCACAGTTGGATTAATAGATTTCTTAAGTACGCTATCCAGCCATTCAGTTTGTTGTTTTGATATATAACCTGATTCGTGATCAGTAGAGTCCAAAAGAACCAACTGAAATCCATTAAGCATATGTATTTCATACCCATATTGCTTTTCTAACACCCTGTTTAGTGCGCTTTTTGGAGCATATAAAGTATCATGATTTCCATGAAGATGAAAAACTGGAGTTCTAAACTGCGTAAGCTCCTGTCGGATTAATGAGGTAAGTTCTAAATCCTTTAAACGAGAGTGTCCCTCGATGCGATCTCCGAGATCTAATACAGCATCAACTTTTCTATTTTTGAAGAATTCCATCATGTTACGAACAAGCGTCCGCTTATACTTCCAATCGTCTAATCCCGCATGCAAGTCACCGAAGATCCCCAGTATGTATTTCATTATACCTATCCTTTCAAATATTTTACTGCTTCACAGCTCCGCCTGTTAAACCTCGGACTAAAAAGCGCTGGAAGAACAAAGCAATGGCAATGGGAGGAAGGCTGGAAAGAATACCGCCAGTAGCTACTAGGCCGTAGTCCAGTCCAGCACCCATCTCACTACTAAATTCTGAAATCGCTTTGGTGATAGTCTTGGATGCTAGCGTATTGGTAAAAATCAAAGAAAAGAAAAACTCATTCCAGGAAAATAAAAACGCAACAATTGTCGCAGCTACAATCCCTGGAGTAGAAAGCGGGAGGATTACCCGAAACAGAGCACTTATGGGAGAGCAGCCATCAATTAATGCTGCTTCTTCGATATCCCAGGGTACGGTGCGAAAAAACGCAGCCATAATCCAAATTACCAGGGGTAACATAAATGACGTATATGTTAGAATTAAAGCTGCCTTGGTATCCATTAATTGAAAAGCCCGAATTGCCATATACAGTGGAATTACAATTGAAATCGGGGGAATCATCTTCGTTCCAACTATTAACACAAAAATAGTCTGGCGTCCCCAGAATTTTAGTCGGGTAATAGCATATGCTGCTAACGTACCTAATGTTAAGCTTAGGAATGTAGTAATAATGGCAACCGTAAGGCTATTGGCGGCAGAATAACGGAAGTTTCTTGCTGCTTTAGTTAGAGCTATATCCAAACGAGTACCTGTAACCTCTTCTTGGACCCCAAGAAGTGCTCCGTAACGGTAAAAAACTGGTTCTCTTGGAACCCATTGAGGGGGGCGTTGTAATAAGTCTCGGTCTAGAGAGATACTAGACACAATTTGCCAATAGAATGGAGCCAAAGAAAAAAATAAGATTACTACTAATAATCCATAAAATCCTATTTTTTTTAATAACTTTAAGTTCGGTTTTTTCATTGTATCACCCTCGCGGTTTAAAATTGATTTTCTTGGCTTAATAGCCGGATGTACACTAAAGCTAATACAAGGATGCAGATTGTAATAATGATAGACACTGCTGATCCTACCCCAAAATCCAGGAAATTAAAGGTTTGCTCATACGCATAATACCCTATGACTCTGGTACCTCCACCAGGGCCACCTCTTGTTAATGCATAGATAATGTCAAAGACTCGAAAGGTTTCAATCGTTCTGATTACAAGAATAACTAAGAAGGTAGGTTTCAATAAAGGAAGTGTAATAGTCCATAGTTGCCGAAACCAGGAAGCACCATCGACTCGAGCTGCTTCATAAAGCGTTAAAGGAATCCCCTGCAAGCCAGCTAGAATCAGTAATACATAAAAGGGTACCATATGCCAGGCATCAGCTATAATTACCATATTCATAGCCAACAATGGCCGTGCCAGCCAGTTTACATAATTTTCAATTAACCCTAGCTGATACAAAAGACCATTTAAGGCACCGAAGTTAGGCTGATATATCCATCTCCACAAAACCCCATTAACGATTGTAGGGATAGCCCAGGGAATTATAATTAATGCACGCATTAGGCCTCGACCTCTAAAGTTTTCATTTAATGCTAACGCCACTATTAGGCCTAGTAGCATTTCTAATGAAATCGAGACCACTACAAAATACAATGTCCTACCTAAACTTGCAATGAATTCCGAATTATCGAGAAGAAAAACATAGTTCTTTATACCAATGAACAGCCGACCGGGAAAAAGAAGATGATAGCGGAAAAGACTTGTATATAGCGAGTACATGATGGGAAACAGGTTAACTCCAAAAATTACCAAAAGACTGGGAAAAAGAAGCAAATAAGGAAAAAGATATTTTGTAAATCTTGGTCGTATAGGAAGCACGTATAATTCACCTCGTTTTATTAAGAGGGAAGCGGAGATACTCCGCTTCCCTCTTAATTAAATAGACCCTATGCCTTGGCAAATGCAGTACTCACTTTAACATATTATCGTCTATCCCGACTTGCCGGGAATTTACTCTTATTTCTACACTAACAGATAGGGTAACTTCTGTCAAATTAAAAACCACCAAATTGACTAGCCAGTTTTTGAATCTGGGTTTCCGCATCCTTTAGTGCCTGTTCCGCAGATTTTGACTTCGTCAGCGCCCGATGAATCTCAGTCTGAAGTGCACTAGAAAACTGAGGATACCAGGAAAGCTTTGCTCTGGGATATGCATAGGACTGTTGTTCAAACATAATCGAATAAGGTTTTTCTTTAAGCTCAGGACGTTCAAGAAGCTCTTTTAAAGTTATCCGAAAACTCTTAAGCTCAGTCAAGAAGGCCATTTGTACTTCAGGGGAATTGAAAGTTTCAATGAACTTCCATGCAATATCTTTCTGCTTCGATGTAGTCAAAATAGCAGGAGCACTGCCCCCACCTGTGGTGGAACTCACTCTTTTATCGGTGCCGGGGATTAGCCCTAAACGAGTAACATCAATAACCTTTGACTTAGCCGGATCCTGAGACCAAGTCCACCCGAAGTCCCAGTTCAATACAAAGGCAATATCTCCGTTAAGGAACAGACTCATAACTTCTCGGTCTGTTAGAGAGGTCGAGGCTGGGTCTGCAATGCCATATGTGTAGATGGTATCATGCATAAACTGCAGCGCATCAAGAGCTTCTTGTGAATCGACTACGAGCTTATTTGAGCTGTCAAAGTACTGACCCCCAAAAGCGTTCAGCATAAGAGTGTAGTCGCAAATAAGACCTTCTGTCTGTGCCCATCCCCAGGCAATACCGTACTGTACAATATTCTTCTCTTGCAGAACCTTGGAGATTTCCACTAACTCGTCCCACGTTTTGGGAGGACTATCGAAGCCACCCTTTTTTAACATTTCTTCATTGTAATAGAAGTACTTGTAGTTGTATCCACCACCGAGAGCATAGGGAACACCATTGTATGTCATCATACCCATTGATGATTCGGTATGTTTTTTAAAGTAGTCTTCGGAAGCAAAATCAGTCAATGGCTGGGCAATCCCAGCCACGGCGTAGTTAGGTAGAAAACATGTATCAATTGCAGCTACATCAAACCCGGGGCTTTTCCCTACAGTAGCGGTAACAATAACTTCATGGGTTTGATCATATGCTTGGCTTACAATTTGAACTGGTATTCCATACTGCTTTTCAAATGCTGCTGCGGCATATTCGTATACTGGAACATGACTACCAATGGTTACAACAACCAGAGGATTGTCTGCAGCTGCACTAATGATGGGCACGGTGAACAAAAACATAATCGCTAAAATAATCAAAACTAAACGTCTCATTAATATACCTCCTAATTTTAATGATTCTATACAAGGAAAGATTTAATTTTATAACTCACCTCCTTCGCGCGGGGTTTAGCCACTTTCATGACACAAGCAAGGATAGAGCAAATGACATCCCAACTTATGATATTTGATGTTACACTAACAAGATTAAAGTACTGCCTCAATTAAACCTAAACCCACTTTTTATTGATTACTATAAATAGATATTTATCAGCCCTTTTTCTTGTTAATATTGAATAGACTCAATATTAACTCCTTTTTTTGGGATTTTGGGCTATCATAGATGATGTTCTTATAATAAATTCCAAGGATACAATACTGCTGCTATAATCCGGCAGTTTTTTATTGACCATTACATGTCTAATCGCGTAAAATAACTTCTCAAAAGCGATCCTTCCCGTTTCTTCCATCTTCTGATCGATCGTAGTTAGATTGAAGAGTTCCCCAATGTCAGAATTATCGTACCCGGTTACGGCTATCTCCCTCTTTTCCCTTTCCATTTCCCTACATATGGAAGCTGCTACTATATCAGATAGGCAGATAAAAACATCCATCTCCGGATTACTTAATATTGACTCCCGATAGGCTCTTTTTCCTTCGGAAAAGGTATGACGCTCGATGATAAACAGGTTCTTTTCCCTGTCAAAAGGTATGTTGTTTTTATGAAGGGCTTTTTTAAAAAGCTCGATCTTATGATTTCTGATTATATGGTTTTTTGGATGCAGGGAAATAAGTACCGGTTTACGGTACTTGCAATCACTAAAAAGATGATCCAATAGTTGTGTAAAAACCTCTGTATCGGGAATTATTGAATTGACTATTGGGGCTTCCTCGACTTTCCTCCAAGGATGAACGAGAACCACCGGAATATTTCTCTGAATCAGGCGGGAAAGGGGTTCACTTGTCATCTTCGAGGATACGATGATGAGGGCGTCAACCATGCCCAGAAAAGGCATATTGTTGAAGAAGTCTTCTTCTTCATTTTCTGCAACATCATATATGTCGATGTAGAAACCATACTTTTTAGCCTCTTTTTTTACACCTTTTAGTATTTCCGTATAAAATCTCGGATTTGGACTGTCTGTAATCGGTGAGATGAAGGCGATGCTCATCTTCTTTACGCTTCGGAGTTTTTTTGCAGCCGCAGATGGCAAATAGCCAGTCAGCTCGATTAGCTTTTCAAGTTTATCCGCCTTTTCTTTGGAAACGCTTCCTTCTTTTCTGTTTAAGAAATTGGAAATCGATGTTGCGGAAAGACCACTGAGATAGGACAAAAGTTTAAGATCTGGGTTTAGAACCGTGGATTTTTTCCTCTTTTCATTACACCAAGCATAATATTTCGATTTTACCTCATTAGGAGATGCATCAAAGAGTTCTGATATTCGCTGAAAATCCATAGAAACTCCTTTAACTTTATGGTTT
>CAYQJV010000069.1:0-5451 GCA_964417925.1 uncultured bacterium
GGAGAAGCAATATAATTGAAAGGCTTAACCTGTTCATTGAGCACCTCCTTTTATTGCTATTTTAAAATAAACTCCGGTAAATACTACATCAAGAGGGTCTAACCATTTTACGGGATAGGTAGCATCATTCCAGAACTCCCATGAACTACCCATTTTCACCTCTATTGCAAAAATAATTTTTAAATAAGGGGGGATAAGAGGAGTTTCTTCTTCCAATCCCAAACCTAAAACTACTCCCCGCCCTTTATTTTTTACTACAAAAGTAGTATAGGTATCCTCCTGAGAGCGATATTCCTCAAATACCCCTTTGGTTTCTACATATCCTATGGAGAATGAAAGCCCTGGGTTTTTTTTATTTTTGAAAAATAATGAAAATTCATTTCCCCACAATGTATAATCGCTCCTATGCCAAGTCCATCTATCGTAAGGAAGAACAAAAATATTGCTCCATATTCCTGTGAATTTATGCTTTAATGGTGTATACACTATTCCTATTTCAAGATTTTTGTTTATTATGTAAGAAACAAATCCTTTTATAGAAGAAAACCAATAGAATCTTGCACTGGGGTCTAAGGGAGGTGTTTCATATTTGCCCAAATCCTCCCCTGTCCAGCACACCCCTCCGGAATACCCTATCCCAAAGCTCAATTTCCTATACCAGGGCAAATCCTTTATCTTTTCCCACCTCTCCTTTGCTATTCTCTCTTTTATAGTATCTCTTTTCATAGCCATCCCTATGAGACACCCTGCAGTGGGCATAAGACAGCAACACCCATATAACTCTCCAGGTTGTGAAAAAGCCCTGAACAAAACACCTGTGAAAAGAATCCCCAAAATCAATCTATTTTTGGAAATTCTCATCTTTTAATTATACCATTTTGGTTTTTGGAGTCAACAGGAAATGTAGAATTCCATAACATTTTAGCCGCGAAGTTTATTCTTTACCCATCCGTTCAAAAAGTATTTTTATTAAACTTCTCCATAAAATCCCTCGCACTTTATCTACTCCTCTTTGTTTTTGGCGCCCGAGATAAAGGACCCCAAAGCCCTTGCCTTTATTTATATTATAAATTCCTTTTTTCAAGGTACAATCCAATATCTTTTTGAAATTTTTCAGGAAAACGTTTTTTACCAAAAATAAACAATAAATTTTTTGACTTTTTGTAAACTTTTATTATCCTTTAGAGATGGAAAGAAAAGAAATTCTTGCATGGATAGATGAAAATATTAAAAATAAAAATCTAAAGAAACACATGCTTGCTGTGGAAGCATGCATGAGACATTTGGCAAGAAAATTTGGAGAGGATGAAAATAAGTGGGGAATAGCGGGGCTTGTTCATGATATAGACTACGAGAAGACCAAAGACACTCCAGAAAAACACGGTCTTGTTTCTGCAGAAATGCTTTCAGAAAAAGGTTTTAACGAGGAGATAATAAACGCAGTGAAAGCACATGCAGGTAAAAAAAGACCTCAAGCAAAAATAGAAATAGCTCTTTATGCAGTTGACCCGTTAACAGGATTAATAGTAGCCTCTGCATTGATGCACCCTGAAAAAAAACTAAAGGCTCTTGATACAGGATTTGTATTAAGAAGATTCAAAGAAAAAAGATTTGCTGCAGGAGCCAATAGAGAACAGATTAAAAAATGCGAAGAGCTTGGACTCTCTCTTGAAGAGTTCATAGAGGTGTGCCTTTCTGCAATGAAAGAGATATCACAAGACCTTGAATTATGATAGGATTTCAAGAGATTGTTTTAAAATTACAGAAATATTGGACAGAAAAAGGATGCATACTTTTCCAACCTTACAATTCTGAAGTAGGAGCAGGGACTTTTAACCCCGCAACATTTCTAAAAGTGCTTGATAAAAAACCCTGGAATGTATGTTATGTAGAACCCTCAAAAAGACCGAGAGACGGGAGGTATGCAGAGAATCCCTTAAGGGTTCAACAGTACTGGCAGTTTCAAGTGATCTTAAAACCTGCCCCAGAAAATTCTCAACAACTTTATCTTAAAAGTCTTGAAGCTCTTGGAATAAATTTAAAGGAACATGATATAAGATTTATTGAAGATGACTGGGAATCTCCTACACTTGGAGCATGGGGTCTGGGGTGGGAAGTTCAATTGGATGGAATAGAAATCACCCAGTTTACATACTTTCAACAGGTAGGAGGAATTGATTTAAGACTAATTCCTGTTGAACTTACCTATGGACTTGAAAGAATAGCAATGTTTTTGCAGGATGTTTCATCCATATTTGATGTGCGATGGGATGGAGGGCTTACATGGGGAGATGTATATAAAAGAAATGAAAAAGAGTTTTCAAAATACAACTTTGAACTTGTGGATATAGAAGCTACTAAAAAACAATTTGAATATTATGAAAAAGAATGTCAGAAATTGCTATCTTACGATCTCGTTTATCCTGCCTATGACTGTGTAATAAAATGCTCGCATCTTTTTAATCTTCTCGATGCACGAGGAGCCATAAGTGTAAACGAAAGAACAGGATATATACTTAGAGTAAGAAAACTTGCAAATGCAGTTGCAAAAAAATATATTGAAACAGAAGAAAATGAATGAAAAAGATCTCTTAATTGAAATAGGATGCGAAGAAATTCCAGCAGGGTTCATCTTACCTGCTGTGCAGTTTCTTGAAAACAAATTTAGAGAATTATTTGACGATAAAAAAATAAAATATGAGAAAATTGAAAAGTTTGCAACTCCAAGGAGACTTGCAATTTTGGTTAAAAATCTTTCAGCCTTTACAGAAACAGAAGAAAAAGAATACCAAGGTCCTCCTGCCCATATTGCTTATGATGAAAATGGAGAACTTACTATTGCTGGAAGGAAGTTTATAGAGGCCAAAAAAGCAAAGATTGAGCAGGCATTTTTAAAAGATACTCCAAAGGGAAAATATCTTTTTGTAAAAAAGATAGAGGGTGGAGAGAAAACTGAAGATATCTTAAAAAAAGAAATTCCCCAGATAATTGAGAAGATTCCTTTCCCAAAAACAATGAAATGGGGAGAACAAATAAAATTTGCAAGACCAATAAGATGGATTGTTGGGCTTTTTGGAGAAAAAATACTTGATATAGAGGTCGCTGGAATAAAAGCATCAAATAGAACCTTTTCAAATAGAAATTTAGAAAAAGAAATAGAAATAAAACACCCTGCAGAGTATGAAACATTGCTTGAAAAAAATTATGTAATTGCTGGATTTGAAAAAAGGAAAAACATGCTTTACGAGTTGTTAAAAAAATCTGCCTGCTCTGTAGGTGGAGTACTTGTGGAAAACGAAGAACTTCTAAACGAGGTCACAAACCTTGTAGAATATCCTGTGGTGGTAATCTGTGAATTTAATGAGAGATTTACATTTCTTCCAAAAGATGTGCTTGTAACAGCTCTTGCAAAACACCAGAGAGCCTTTTCAATTGAAGATAGTGAAGGAAACCTAAAGAGAAAATTCATTGTGATTTTAAACAATCCCTTTGCAGTAAAAGAAAAAGTAAAACCTTGGTTTGAAAGAATGGTTATCTCAAGGCTTGAAGATGCAGAATTCTACATAAAAGAAGATTTAAAAAAAGGACTTTTACCCCTTGTAGAGGAAGAAAAGAAAGTAACCTGGATAGAGGGATTAGGAACTCTTTACGATAAAACTCAGAGATTACTTAAACTTGGTGAAATTTTCATACAATATATAAAAGATGCTTCACTTCCTGTGTACAAAAAGGTAGCCTTTTTATCAAAGGCAGATTTGCTTTCAAATCTTGTAAGAGAAAAAGAGTTCACTTCTTTACAGGGAACCGCTGGAAAAGAGTACCTTTTAAAACTTGGAGAAGATAAAAAAGTAGCAATTGCAGTAGAAGACCAATATCTTCCAAGATATCAGGGCGACATTCTTCCAAGAACTGCAGAAGGAGCATTACTTTCAATTCTTGACAAAGCGGATAATATATATGCTTCATTTTTAAAAGGAGAAATTCCAAAAGGTTCCAGAGATCCGTTTGGCTTAAGAAGACAATTAACAGGTATATTTTTAATAATCTTAGACAGAAAAATACACATATCTTTATTTGAAATATTTGAAAACGTAAAACAACTCTTTGGTAAAGATGGAGAAACCATCCAAAGAATAAAAGACTTCATAAAGGAAAGAGAAAAAACCTTTTTTATTGATAGAGGATTTAAATATGATATGGTGGATGCAGTGCTTTCTATAGTGGAAGATGATGTATACGATGCATTCCTGAGATTACAGGCATTAAAAAGTATTGAAAAAGAAGAAGATTTTGAAAAACTCGTAATAGGGCAAAAAAGAATATCAAATATATTAAAAAACATAGAAATAAAGGGGAAAATACAAGAGGAACTTTTTGAAAAAGAAGAAGAGAAAAGGCTTTTTGAAAAAGCCAATGAAATTGAGCCATTTTTAAAAGAAAGTATAAAACACAGAAAATACAAAAATTCAATAGAGTTTTTAATCTCTTTAAGACCTTACATAGACAAATTTTTTGATCACGTTTTTGTAATGACAGAGAATGAAGAAATAAGAAATAATAGACTCTCCCTCTTAAAGTACTTAAGGAATCTCTTCCTTACCTTTGCAGATTTCTCAAAAATAGCAATGTAAATAATATTTTAATTTCTCCTCTTTGCCATCTCTACAATCCCATACATGATAGCCTTTATCAAACTCTCTCATAACCATCCCAAAAACATCATAAACTTTAACACATGTATCAGTATAAATATGCAAAACATCCCTAAGTATACCATGTTGACTTAAGAAACATATTAAAATGAAAACCTTTCTATGAAGTTTCCTCTGCAGGTAATTTGGGAGTCATAAATGCATCAGCTATGACTATTTTCCTTTTTAATTGTTAAACTCTTGTATCCTTTGTATCTATTAATGCAAAGTAAAAACCTGTATGAACCTACCCATTGCTATGAGGGTCAGCAACTACAGTAAAGTATTCAGGAGATGTTGCCCCACACTATCTCTCCAGTATATATCTTTCTCATACCCTGAACTCTTTATTAAAATCACAGGAACTATCTCAGCATAAATCCAACTAATTATTTAAACTTATCTAAGCATTACCATCTTCCTTGTCTTTTTATAATCCTTTGTAGACATATGCAGAAAATACACTCCAGAAGAACACCTTCTTCCATGATCGTCCTCCCCTCTCCAGTATAACCTGTATATTCCAGGTCTTACAACTCTATTTACAAGGGTCCTTACAAGTGTACCAGAAACATCGTATATTTTTAAAGAAACCTATATACTGCCTCCTTAATAAATCCACATACCATGTGGTACCTCTAATAATTCCCTTACAAACATACTATAATACCTGTCCCAATTATCACAAGATCATAGTTTTTTTCTATCAGGACCTCCTTTAAAAGTTTATGCAGGTTTTAGGTAAAGTCAATTAAATATA
>CAYQJV010000070.1:0-5416 GCA_964417925.1 uncultured bacterium
GTTGAGAGGAATGGGAGAGATGAAAATACCATGAAGCTTTTCTAAAACTTCCCGAGAGAACAATCTCTTAAAGACTTTAAAAAATATGCAAAAATTCCCCCAATGCAACTCTTATTTTTCGAACAGCCTTTCACTTTATTTGACAAATTTTTAAAATAAAGTACAATTAAATTTCAAAAAGGAGGAAAGATGAGAAAAATCTTACCAGCAGTAATGATTTTTACGGTTCTTTTTGCCTATCCTCTTGGGTTTGAAGGGTCCGCAGGGCTTTGAAGGAAAACGAACATGCCATTCTCCTTGAAGGAGACGCAGTGGTAAGAGCATTAAAGAATCTGTATTTCAGAATACCTTTGCTTGGAATAGGTTTTTATGGAAATACAAACACTCTTTATCTGGGGACAGGAGGAGATGTTGAACTCCTTTACCTGTTTTCTGGAACTGGATTCAATCCCTATGCAGTAGGATACTTTGGTCTTCAAAGCTTCGGAACATATACATCATTTTATTTTGGCATTGGAGGCGGTGCAGAGGCAACTATGAGAGGTTCAAAAAATAAACCATTCGTTGAATTTCTTATTTCCATATTATCCTTGGAGAATGAAACCATAACCTCCTTTAGGTTAAAGGGAGGAATAAGAATTAGATAAAGGGAATTATGAGGAAATAACAGGATTGTAGCTGTTATTCTTAACTTTGGCTTTTAATATTCTGTGGAGGAAGAAGGACAAAATGGAGAATACTTAATAAGCTCAACGTTTTAAGGATTGGGGGACAAAGAATATCTCAGATGCGAAGACTCTTTCCAATTTCATAAAAGTATGCGGTTGCCAGTACATGCTCTTTTTGATGGATGTTGATGACTCTGTAAGAGATGAAAGGTCAAAGATGCGTTATTATTTCGTGAAAAGAAGACTGCTCCAATAAGGAGGAGATGTGTGAATTGGTATTAAAAAAATTTATCCATGAATATCAGGTGTTAAGAAAAAGTTCTTAATGAAGGACTTTTCTATAGCCTGGTGATGGAGCAGTTTTCTTTCATTCAAAAACAACATTGATTGTGATAAGAGAGATGTTTAAAAAATATAAATGGAATATTCTGCAGGCTAAATAAATCTATCTTCTCACCCTATTCATTCCTCCCCTTAACTCAAATCTTATCACAGGAATGCCTTTTTTGTAGAGACCAAAGGAGGAGGAAATAAAGCCAGCCCTATCAGGAAGAAAGAGGTCTATAAGTGAAAAAACTGAATAAAGGTCAAACCTTGCCCCCTTCTCCCATGGACCGCGAAGGTCTATCAAAACCTTTGAAAAGGAAGCATTCAGCTTGAACCTCTTTACCCTCTCCTTACCAAAACCTACAAACTCTGCTGATGAAAGTACAAGATTTATATAAAAGTTCTTAAATCGTCCATTTCCTCCATTAAAGACAAGTTTTCCGTTCCTTAATGAAATATCAGCCTCCTCTATAAAAATCCCTGAAGCATTAAGATATATCCAGCTTCTCTCTGCTGTTACATCAAGAATAACAACATCTGGTGGTAAACCAACCTCAACCTTCTCAAGCCCTATCCCGAACATGTTTAAAGCATTGTGAATTATCCTCCTTGCATAGATAAAAACCGTGTCTTTGCTTTCCGAAACCTCCATCTCTGCCCCATTTATAAAGAGACTGTCAGATTTTTTTATATAAATCTCAACCCCTTTCAAATCAAGGGAGAGAACTGTAACAGAAAAAAGGAAAAGCACCATAATACTTTCCTTTTAAAATCTTCTGTTAACCCTCACATAAACCTTCATTTTCTCTGTTTCCTGCAAAGGTCTTACACCCCTTACAGAGAGATTGAGCCAGGGAATCCCAAGCCCTACTCCTGCATCAATCTCCGGTCTTTTAAAATCAACTGCTCCTGCATCTGAAAAAATGATTATATCAAAACCATTAAATTCAAGGATGTAATCAAGATTGAGCAACCAGAAACTGTTTCCTGTAAACTCATTGAAGGAATAACCAGGAAGGCTTGCAATTCCTCCTATTCTGAAATCATAGGGGAAATAAAGAGAATCAGGAGAGTATCCAAAAACAAACCTCAGAGAAAATTTTGTATCAGAGAACTCAAAGGTATTTCCGGTTTTTAAAATAACTTTTAAGAATCCATCTGGTATAAATGGTTTAGAGTTTGAAAAAAGAACTTGCAGATAAAAATTTCTGTATCCTGTCTCAGATAAAAGGTGTAGAAATTGAATCTTTCTCTTTTCAGAGAATGGGTTTTCAAAGAAACTATCCTGCAAAGGAAGAAGGGACCAGTTCGTGTTCTTTGAAACCCCCTCAATATGTGAGTTTTCATATCCTATAGACAGTCTCTCAATCCCTGGAATTTTAAAAACAAGTGCAGAGTAAAACCCCTGGGTCCGGTAATAGTTTCTTGCATCCTGCCTGAAAAGAAAGGAAAATACCGAATTTTCTGTATCATCTATCTTCCATCTATCAGGAGTTGCAATGCAGTTGAAGATGCCTGCTTCAAAGCCAAAATAAGAAACAAAGCTCTGCTCAAGAAGAGCCCAGTAGTTCCAGCTTTTATCCGAGAACCCATAGGAAAATCCAAGCTCAAGCTTCCTTCCAGCTGTATATATTTTCTCAGGGGGACCGAAAACACAGCACTTTCTTTTTTCACTCTCACCAATTGCTGTTGAAAGCCCAATAAATACTCCCTGAACCCTGTTGTATCCGAGCGGAGAAAAAAGCCATGGAAGAATCGGAGGAATGTTTTTAAGATAGTTCTTTTTTATCCTTTTTCTTTCATGTCTGAAAGATTTTTCAATCTCCTCAGGAATTTTTATCTGGGGGAGTTTTGAAATGTCAGGAACTCCGGGGATTTTCAGCCGGTACCTTGTCTCTTTCACAGAAACCCAGGATGGGACCTGAACCTTTATGCTACCACTGAAGGTGCTTATTGTATACTCGCATTCATCACACCTTTTTGCAGTATCGTCCATTCCAAGCATCACATCCCCTGAAAAACTCTTGAGTTTTACCCTTTCTGCAACAAGATTCGTGCAGTATATATCCCCTGATGTTGTTGAAACTTCATAGCTTCCAAAAACCCGGACTCCGGGGTCTGCTATTATTGTGATGTCTCCTGAAACCGAAGATAGCTTTACCTTTCCTGAGGGAGCAAAATACATTGATATGTCTCCTGAAACCGTTGAAACCTCTATATCCACCTCCTGTCTTGGATTTTTCCCCTTAACCGTAATATCACCACTTACTGCATTCATTGAAATCTCTGTTTTATTCTCTCTGGTTGATAGAAGCTCAATCCCTGCCTCCCCTGATAAAAGGAATGCTGAAATCTTAATCCCAGCGGGGGCCTGTATCTCTATCCTCTGCTCCTTTTCTATCTGAAAGGAAAACCCGGGAATTTTCTCCTGCTGAACCCCTGAACCTATTGTAATCGTTCTTCCTGTCTTTACAACCGGAAGGGATGTCTTTATCCTTATGCTGTCCGTGTCTGTGATTTTTATAAAAAGCTCTGTCTCTGCAAGAAAGGGAATTGATATCTCTTTAACCTCCTCTGCAGGATAAATTGCAACAAAGATAAGAAATGCAACTGCCATAGCTCCCCCTCAGTATCTTTCAAAGTCAAAGAGGTTGAATGCTCCCTCTATCTTTATCTCAACCCTTGGAGATGGTTCATTTTTCTCCCTTGCCCCTATGTTCAATATTCCCTCTGAGCTTATCCTTAAAGGAAGCTCCTCAGGTGCCTTTATATACCAGGATGCAAATGCAGAGGATAAAAAAAGCTTTGATTTTTTCTCCCATTTTCCTCCAAGGTCAATCTTTACTTTTGCGATACCTGCATTTATCTTCACATGGGAGGCATTGGCATTTCCGAGTTTTTCTATCTTTAGGGACCCGACCCCTGCATTTATCTCAATCTGCTCAATCCTCGCAGGACTTGAAAATGAAAGGGTTCCTCCTGATACCCCGGTGTTGAAAAGAAACTTCTCTGCCCTTATTCTGCCAAGCTCAATCTCATTTTCAGATACTCCGGTTGAAATTTCAAGCTCAAGAGTTATATCCTTTGGGATTTTTATCTCAAACTCATTTTTCTTGAGCTCCTCTATATCCCTTACTGTATCCTTGTTCACTTTGATAACCACCCTTTTATTTTCAACGAGCTCAAAGGAAAGTCTTTCCTTGACCTCTCTGGTGCAACGGTATGAGAGGGTAATGCTTCTTTTTGAATGGGGGATTATTCTTATCTTTCCAAAAAGGGCTATCTCAACCTTAAGGGGTTCCTTTATGCTGTAAAGCTCTATACTTTTTTCTCCCTGCTCTATTGGGCTTGAAAATAAAAAAAGCCAGAACATCTTCCCTCCTTATTAAAACGCACCACCTATTCTAAAATCAAACAGAAATCCCTTTTTCCCGTCTCCCCAGAAAACATATCCAGGAGAAACCCTTATACCAAGAAGGTTCCATACATGAAATTCAACATCAATCCATGCCGAAAGAGACCTCTTTACCTCTTCAGGATTGAAGATATGGGCATAGACCTTTGCCCTTATTCTTCTCAATTTGAGATACTCTTTTAAAATGTATTTATCGGCACACTGCCATAATGGAAACTCAATCCCCGTATAGAGAAGTTCTCTTTTTGAGTATCCCGTTGTATCTTCTGAAAATCCAGGAATGTCGCTGTAATGAAAGAAATAATCACCAAAGAGCCTCTCTCCCTCTCCATACTCAACTCCTGCAACGATCTTTGTCTCCCAGAATACTCTCTGGTGCCTTTTTATCTTTAAAAGCCATCTGTAAAAGGAAGAAAGATGAAGGCCTACTCCTATCTCTGTTCCTGTAAGAGGATATGGGGTTTTTGTATCTGAAAAATCAAGGGATATCTGGCTGATGTTTAGTGTATCCTCATGGATGTAAGAAAGATAGACTTCCAACCGCCATACCCCTGAATAGAATGGACTGAAAATCGTATTAAGGGCTACTTTCTCTTCATCTTCTGAAAGCATGAACTCAAATGCCTGATACCTCACAGGTCTTTTGAAAAGATAGAAGGGGAATATTCCCTGAATGTAATACCTTCCTTGGTGTTTTGCTGTTTCATACATGAACCCTGCATTTATGCGTGGTCCTGTAAAAAACCTCTTCATTACATACATTCCAGCTCCCACATGGAATTTTGATGTATCTATTGAAAATAGAGGGTAAAGCATAACAAGAACCTCATCTCCCTGGGGAAAATCAAACAGAGGAACAACTCTTATTCCCTTTCTCTTTGTCCCTGAAAGCCCAACAAGTCTTCTGTAATCAGTGTATTTGCTTTTAAGCCAGTAGTCAAAGAATGGAGTGAAGTCCTTTCCCGTAACCTCGTTAACAATGCTTACAAAATCCTCTGTGCTCACA
>CAYQJV010000071.1:0-5233 GCA_964417925.1 uncultured bacterium
AGGTTGTATTAACATCAATCTGTGGGGCATCTGTCTCAATCTGAGAGAAGTCAGGGACAAGGGTAAAATCAAGGATACTCTGCTGAGAAAAATAATATCTTCCAAGAAAACCAGTCCTTCCTCCTGGCTCCGGACTTCCCTCAGAAGCCTTATTTAACTCAAGGCTGATATATGGCAGTAACTCAAACCTCTTTAAAATCGCAGGTTTATCCTTTATATGAATTTTGCCAATAAAACTGTACAGAGAGAATGCCCCTGGAGGAGCAGGAGACCATGAATACATCATTAACCCCTTTTCTCTCCGTCTAAATCTTACAAAATCTGCCATCCACACCTGGGTATCTGCAGAAGGGAATCTCAGGCTTTTAAATGGAATCACAACCTCAACGGTCCAGCATGAATCAAAAATCCTTCCAGCAGAATAATACAACACATCAATATCTTCTACCCATCTTCCTGTCATGGTGGAATACCCACAGTCATACATATTCCACTGGTCTCCATAAGGGTTTAGCACAAATACATAACTTTCGTATAAATTAATAAATGTACCCAATATTATCTTTACCATGTCCTGCTTTTCACTCCACATTTTGTATGCATTTCTCCTGTCAACTCTTCTTGCCCTTAGCTTGCTCATATCATTTTCATAGCAGATGAAGGCAACATACAAATTTTCCTCATCATATCCCAGCAGAACCTCTGTTTTCACATCCGGGGGGGTCTCCTCCAGTTAAAAGCCATTCTTTAAATCCTGTTAATTTAACGCATTCTTTCCACAAAGGTTCATCAAGCACTCCATCAACCTTCACCTTTCCTTTAACCTTTGGAACCACCACCTCCGGAGCAATGAAAGCCCCAAGCAATAAAACTCCTGAAAACCCTATAAAGAACATTCTACTCAAACTCTTTAAACTGCTCCTCATACAACCTCCGGTAGGAAGGTATGGTCTTGTATAACTCCTCATGGGTTCCTATTTTTAAAATTCTGCCATTTTCAAGAAATATTATTCTTTGTGCATGCGTAAGGCTGAATAACCTGTGAGCAATAAATATAACGGTTCTATCCTTCCAGATTTTTTCCATTGCTCTTTTGATTTCTGATTCTGCAGTTGAATCCATCTCAGATGTTGCTTCATCAAAAATTAAAATATCCGGATTTTTCAAAATAACCCGGGCAATGGCAATTTTCTGTCTTTCTCCCCCGGAGAGTTTTACTCCTCTCTCTCCAATCTCGGTATCCAGTCCCTTTGGTAAAGAACGAATAAACTCATAGAGACCTGCCATCTTCACTGCCTCCATTACTTCATCATCCGAAGCCTTTGGGTTTCCTACTTTTATATTGTCCTTAATGGTTCCGGAAAGAACCAGAGTATTCTGAAGCACCACACCTATTCTCTTTCTTAACTCATAAGCATTGATTTCTTTAATGTTTACACCGTCTATGTATATATTTCCTGCTTGAGGCTCATAGAACCGTAAAAGTAAGTTCACGATTGTGCTTTTACCTGCTCCTGTTTTTCCCACAAGGGCTATCTTTTCTTTTGGTTTAATCTCAAAAGATATATTATGTAATGCAGGTTTTTCCCCATCATAGGAAAAAGTGACATTTTCATACTTTATATGTCCTTGGATTTTTTTAACCCCAAGACCTCTCTTCTTATAATAGGCATCCTCTCTTGGGGTTTCCAATATTTCAAATATTCTTTTAAGGGATGCAAAGGAGGTTTGAACTGCAGTATTGAGTCCCATGAATGTTTGAACCGGACCATAAAGGTATCCGAGGAATGCATTGAAAGCCACAAATCCACCAAGGGTTAAATGACCGGTCATTATTTCTCTTCCTCCAAGCCATAGAATAAGTAATGGAGCTATTCCTCCAATAAAAGAGGCAAGGGAACCTGAAAATGCTGAAAGTTTAAACAGTTCAAGATTTGAACGAAAATAGGCATTGAGCCTTTCCTCAACTTTTTTTAGCCTTTCGGTTTCAAGGCAAAAAGATTTTATCACAGGGATGGAATAAAGAGTTTCAAAAAGGGAACTGAAAACATGAGCAATTCTTTCCCTTGTCTCTTTGGATTTTTTTCTTATTCTCCCGGAGAAAAAATATAAAGAATAAACGAAGAAGGGAAGTATCAAAAGAGAAAAGAATGCAAGTTTTGGATGAAGAAAAAAGAGTGCTCCAATCCCTATAAGAAATGTAAATAAATTTCTTAAAAATCCAAGAAGGGTCTCTGCCATCAATCCATGTAATGTATTAGGGTCACTTGCCACTCTTGAAACAAGCTCCCCAATCCTTCTATCATTATAGAACTTCATACTTAAATGTTCCATATGCTCAAACAACCTCTTTTGAATGTAAATAATAGCCTTGGTTCTGAATAAAAAGAGCAGTAATCCATTTAAAAATCTTGATAAGGTATTTATTATCAAAAGAATAAGTAATCCTATTACCACAAGATTAAGCATGGAAAAATCTTTTCTCGGGAATATGTTATCTATGGCATATTTAGTTAAAAAAGGCATGGGAAGCTGAAGTCCTGCAATGATTAAGGTGATTACACCTGCCCATACTCCATATCTCCACCACGGTTTACACAATAATAAAAACCGATAATATAACCTTAAATACTCTTTTATTGCCATAATTACATAAAAACCATATTTTTTGCGAAATCAAAAGCCATTGAATTACTCTCTATAATGGTGGTGTAGGTTTTTAACATAGAATCAATAATTCTTAACCTTATTTTACAATACTCTTTTTTTCTTTTTATATTAAATCTCTTTCCTTTTCTTGTCTGGGCAAAACACATACCACATAACCTTATTCCCCAGCAGTTTTTGCAATCTTCAGAAGATTTTATAAAATTTTCAATCATCCTGTTTATTTTATCTACTCTTATTCCGGTGTCAACATTACCAATCCGGTATGCCTGTCCCACTCTTTCGCAGGGGTAAAGGTATCCAGAAACATCAACAAAGAGCCTTCTTGTTCCCGGAATGCAGAACCCTCCTATCATTACCTCCTTACCCATTCTCTGTGTGTTTCTTAAGTGAAGTTTGATGAGTTCTTTTTCAAACAATGCCTTCTCCAACTTGGAAGGTTCTTTATTGTTTATTCTGGCATTTATGTAATTATCCCTTAATTGTTCTATTTGCTTTGCCTGAAAAGGAAAGTATTTTCTTTCATTATAAATATCAAAAAACTTAGTGTCAAAAGGGTCCACAAAATTAACCATTATTAAGTTTTCCTTTACCAGGGGGTGATTTTCAAAAAAATCATTTAACTCAATCAAATCAGCTGAGAGGGCAACGGTAACCACGAAGGAGACTTTCTCTTTATAAAAAGACTTGTTCATCTTTCTTATGAGATTTAAATTTTTAACTATTCTGTCAAAACTACCCTTTCCCTTTATATCCACCCGATGCCTGTCATGTATACTCTTAGGTCCATCCAGGCTTATCTGCAGGTGAAAATTGTTTTTTACAAAAAACTCTATTTTTTCTTCATCCAGAAGCACTCCATTGGTATCCACTCTGAGATGGTATCTTTTTGGGTCATCAAGGGATTTTAACAGATTAAATGTATAAACTATCTTATCAAACTCAAGTAAGGGCTCTCCTCCATAAAATGATACTGCTCTGTGCTCTATATTTTTACTGTGTTTCAGATAAAATTTTAATGCCTTCTCAATAATTTTAAGCCCCATAGACCTCTGGGTATGTCTTCTTTCATAGAAGTATGTCCCACTAAAACTGCAGTATCTGCATCGCAGATTGCAGCGTTCTGTGATGTTCAGAATCATATGGCTTATCTTCGAATCTATCTTCTCCTTTACCTCCTGAGAGGAATAAGGGGATAATAACTTTTTCGGTCTTTCAGAGGAAAACAATCCCTTTTTATGATACTCGGAAATGGAATTAAATGCCTTTTTGAGAATACCGGGTTTATAAACTTTACTTCATTTTTCAAATATTTCCCTTGGAGATAAAATAAAAAAGTCATCGATTATATCATAAACTATTTTTTCTACTTTTAAAATTAAATTGGTATTTACATCATATATATAAAAACTTTTTTTAAAATTTTGAAACTTATAGATAAAGGGACCTGGCATAACTTTCTATAATAGGGAGGGGATTTCTATCCCCTCCCTCATTTAGTTTCCTTAGGGTGTAGGAGCACATCCGCATTTGCACCCTCTTGCCAGGTACCAGCGGTAGCAATATTGGCTCCACTCTCCCATGCCCCTTGGTTTTCACAATCGCACCAGCATCCACAGGCGCATGCGCATTTTCCTGCTGTTGCATCCAGGCTCCCTGAGCCACCTATTATTTGTATCATTTTGTTCCCCATTTTTACATCCTTTTTGAGCCTTTCACAAAAAATTATACATATATATATGTCAAGTTTTTGTACAATTCTATAATACACTGAACTGGATTTTATCTTTAATCCATTCCTCTAATTTCTCAAAATATCCCCAAACTCACTACCATTTTCACTCTGCACCCCTTTATACTCTCTTATCATATAGTACCCCCATACTTTAAATACTTTATTATCCTTGCCCCCGTAAATTGATAAAAAACCTTAATACTCCTTAAACCTCTCTTGGAACATCAGTACATGTTTATCAAAAAAATACTATTATCTTTTTATCAAGTCCAATATGTTTCTGAAATTCTTCAGTTTAAGGGTTTGGATAGTGGATGGCCCAGGGATATAGGGTATAATGACATATACCCAATAAAATTTCTCAGGGATATGGTGATAAGAGACATAAAATCTCAGGGGAAGGTGGTTGTTATTGGATGCCTTTAAATTTATAAAGGAGGTTGATATGGGTGGTGTTTTGGTGGCGGATAAGTGGTATGAGATAGATGAGGGAATAGCGAAGAAGATGGCTTTAGGATCTCCTTGTATTGTATAATTTGCATATTCTTTTTATTTTTCTTTTGGACAATTCTATCATCTATTTTGCATTGAGGGGTAGAAAATACCAAATAATAGAACCGTGTAAAAGGATAGGTATATCTATCCTCTATATCTTTTTGAAACTCTTTATTCTTTATCTTACCAATAAAATCTTCCTTATAAGACTTTTCTCCTCATTTCGTATCCTAACAAAATAAATTCCCGAAGATAACCTTCTGCCTTTCTCATCCCTCCCGTCCCAGTAAAGCCTACAAGAAGGATTCTTAAATACTCTCACCAACCTCCCTGTCA
>CAYQJV010000072.1:0-5105 GCA_964417925.1 uncultured bacterium
TGTCGTAAATTTCCTGCAAGAGGTCCTCATTAACATTGTTTCCTTTAGCCTTAGCATCTCTTAAAAACCCTTTGGCTATATCAGTAAACACCTCATAGAATATCTTTTCTTTAAGATTTTCTGATACCCTTTCCTCCCAACGCCTTCCTTCCTCTATAGCTATTTCCAGAAAAGTTTTATGAGGCCTCCACTCCGTTGGGACGAAAGCTTCTTTTCTAAAGAGAAGATAAAAGTTTTTAAATTCGTCGTTTTGGATACTATCAAATAAGAATCCTTCTCCAAAAATTTCGCTTAGGTTAAATTCAATAAATCCATCTATTCTTGAAGATGCCTTATGGTAGTACAACCGCCAGATTTCGCCATTTGTCAAGATACCCCAAACTATATTTCCATTAGATGCTGGTTCAGTCACAGATAGGTACCTTAAGATTTGGTTGGAAGGAACATGTGGATCAACAGGATCTGTTTTATCCCCTTTATCTAAATGTCTTTGCCACCTTTTCCCTTCCAGAATACAGATTGCTTTATCCCAGGGTTTTCGATTAGAAGGTTCTTTGTCAAAGACTTCTTTTGATTTTATATCAGGAAATAGAACATAATCTGGAACATCCTGCCTTCCCTTTTTTGAAGGAGATTTCTGTCTTGACCATGAGAAACCAAGAAATTCTATAATGGGTTGAATTAAGCCGTCTTCTGTATCCGCTTCGTCAGGCTTCTTCCTTTCCTTGAATGAATTAAAAATTTTTTTTATTTCATAATAAAACCGTCCTAATTCTTCGTTTGAAATTCTTTTCCAGTCTTCAGTTGTTTTTATTCCTTCTTCTAAAAAGTAATTACTAAAAAGAGCGCCTTTCATTTCAGACTCCTTTTTCCCTTCCTTCTCTCAACCTCCCAACCACCTTTCTCAGTATTTTCTCCGCATTGGTTCCCTTAACAATAATAACATTCTTCTCCCCTATCTTAAAGCGTACCTTATGTGCAGCCTGCGAGATATTAAACACCACAGGCATATCAGGAACCTCAGCTGTGGGACTGACAGAAGAATATTCCTCTGCTTCTATGTTGTATTTTTCGAAAAGTCCTCTCAACTGTTCTGTGAGCCTTCCGTAATTAAAGTGCTCTTCAAAGAAGGAAGAGTTTTTAGATTCTCTTTCCTCACTTTTTAAAAGTTCAGTAAAAGGTGGGTTCAGCCAAAAAGTCTAAGATTTTGTCTACTACTCCTTTGTTAAGAAGCTCCTTGGGAGTTCCTTTAAGGTCATATTGATATGTATTTAAGAACTCAATCCGCTGTCTTTTGAATGGAAAATAAAGGTTTAGCGTCTCACAAAGAACGAATAATTTTTCTACCATTTTGGGATCAGCGAGTAATTTATTTAGCATCTCTCTTTTTATGATTTTTCCAATCTCCTGTCTTATCTTTTTTTCTTTCACCTGTCTTTCCTCATCAACTGTTACAATCATTGTTTCCCCCTTTTTTATATTTTAATATGTTTTTTTATTACTTCACAAACTTCCTTTAATTTGCCAAATAAATAAAGTTAATTCTCTTTTGTATGTACTATGGTTAACAAGTCTATTTACCTCAGTGTAAATGAAACATTTTATTTTATAAATTTTTCCTCCTTTTATCTTCTCCAATAATTTTTACCCCTTCTGTAAATCCTTTTATTCTTGAAAGCATTTTTTCTATCTCTATAGGCGGAAGCTTCTTTATGTATTTACCGTAAAGATCCGCCAGATCGTAATTGGAGGTAAAGATTGTTGGTAACCCCCCTTCATACCGGTAGGATATCACATAAAATATTTCCTCAAGCGACCAATTGGATAAGGTTTCTGTTCCAAGATCATCTACAACCAGAAGTTCTGTGGAGATGACACGCTCTGAAAACTCTATTTGCTTTTTATCCCCAAAAAGAGACATTAACTTTCTAATGTACTCTTGCGTAGTAGTGAAGTAAATATTAACCTGAAGCCATGAGTCTAAGGCATTCTTTAATGTCTCCTTTTGGTCAAATTCCGGTTGATTATCAATGATGTTTTTAAGCTCATTATAAGCCCTTTCTATTGTTTTTTCAGCTATATACCGCAGTATGGATACTGATAAATGCGTTTTACCTACTCCTACTGGTCCAAAAAAATAAATTCCCTTCAGCTTTTCGTTGTTGCTTACAAATTTTTCTGCAAATTCCTTTGCTTTCTCAAGTGCTTTTTTATTCCCGTCTTCCACTATATAGTTTTTAAAAGAGCATTCTATAAAGTTTTCCTTTACATTAGCTTTTTTTAACAAGTACCTAACAAGTTCTTCTTTTACTCTTTCCTTCATTCTTCAAAGGTGTACCCTTTATTTTTGGCTGTCTTTTGAGCTTCTTCTTTCTGTAGGCTGTCCATTGCCTCTAATCTCAGTTCGAGATACTTTCTAGGTAGTTTGTATTTTTCTTTTAAGGCTTTAAAGAAGAATCCATCTACATTCTGGGAAATTTTCATAAATGGTAGAGCATTCCAGTAATTTAAAAGATCCTCTCGTGTCGAATTTTCTAAAATATCTCTTTGTATTTTAGGAAGTTTTTGGGTAATTATTTCTATTATCTCTTTTTTGCTGGCACTATAGTTAATAAAACTATAATTAACTTTAACTAAACTATTACTAATTTTTACTATAGTACTAGTACCAGGAAATGGAAGCTCGTCCATAGAACTTGAAAATGTAACCTGTACATCTATTGTTCCTCTTCCCTCAAAAATAGTTGATACTATCTTCATTAACTCTTTCATTTTCCTTTCTATTTGTTTTCTAATCTTTTCTTCATCTTCAGGATCCAGCTCCTTCCCATATTTTATTTTAAATTTCAGAACCTTTTGGTTAAGAGAATCAATGCCCGAATATATCTCATTAAGCACCTGTGTTATCTCTTTCTTTTTTCTTTTCTTTCTGGCTTCACTTTCCTTCATTCCTTTTAGTATTTCTCTAAGCTTTATCCTGGATATACCCTCGTTTCTTACCAAATCAATTGCCTTATTTAGTGTGTCCTCATCTTCTATAGCGGTCAACTCGTACAGTGTTTCAACAGGAAGTCCCCGAAGTTTCGCATGCGAAACTTTTTCAAGAAGTTTAAGAATTGACAAAGTTTTACTTATTTTTGACTTACTTTTACCTAAAATTTTCGCTAATTCTTCCTGAGTTATCTTTTTTTCTTCTAAAATCTTCTTCATAGCAAGCGCTTCATCTATTGGATCAAGATCTTCTCTTTGTATATTTTCTATCAACTGCCTTATTGGAATGTCGTCCTTTTTTACACCCTGCTTAATTATGGCCGGTATTTTCTCGTAACCCAGTCTTTTGAATGCGAGGTACCTTCTGTGGCCCGAGACAATCCTGTAGTGTTCCTTTTCTTTTACGACCTCAATAGGATTTATAAGTCCCTGGCTTTTTATGCTCTGAGCTAGCTCATCTATACTGTCTTCATCATAAGACTGTCGTATTTGTTCTTCCATCTGTATTGTGCTTAGGTGTATTTCCAGTATCTGATAATTTCCAGCGCCTAGGCCTAGAGCACCTTCTTTTTCAGACAGGTCTTCAAACAGGGGCTTTTTTAAGTCTTTTTCGAACCTTAATTTCCTTGGCTTTTCTTTAGCGTTCTTTTTACTTTGTGGCATTTAGCACCTCCAGTGTTAGTTCTATAAACGGGAGTGAGTACCTGTCTTCTTTGTTGAACTTTTCATACACGCTTTTTCTTTCTGTTAAGGCCTCCCTGTACTTTATGGACTGCGGAATCTTTGTCTTCATTACGTGTATGTTCTTCAGTTTATCACTGGTTAAAGCAAGGATCTCTTTATCTATAACCCTTCTTTCGTCGACCATATTAAATACACAGCCTTTTATTTCAAGGTGTTTTTCGTAAGCCTCATTTACGTTCTTAACCAGTTTTTTAAGGTAATCTATGCCTATGATTGACCATTTTTCCGGATTTATCACAACAAAAACCACGTCAGAAGCTACAAGAGAAGCCTCTACAGGAAGGAGAATGTCTGGGGGAGTGTCAATAACCACAAAATCATAGCCGTTTTTTACCCGGTCTAAAAACTTCTTCAGCTTTATGTAGGTTTCTATATTTTGGAACCTTGTGACCTCTCCAAACCTTGGGTTTGCAGGAATAATATCTATATTGTGGTACTTTGTGTTTCTTATAACTCCTACAGGCTCTTCATCTAAAAACACATTTATAATTGAAGGATGATGGGGAAGGGGAATCTCCCCCAGAAAGAACTCAGATATATTTCCCTGCTTGTCTGAATCAACCACAAGCGTTTTGAAGCCCAAAAGATCCAGTGTGGCCGCTACGTTAATTGCTATAAAGGTTTTACCCACCCCTCCCTTTATGTTTGCAAAAGTAAGCGTTAAGGGAGAGCCCTTTCTTTTTGCCTTAATGTTTTCTTTAGCATCTTCAAGAGAAAAGAAAAACTTACCGTCTTCGGATTTTTCGTTAACTTTTATAGCGCCTTTTTTAGCCCATGAAATCACAGTTGTTTTGGATACACCTAAAAGAGTTGCCATTTGTTGAGTGGTAAATTTATAATTCACAACCACCTCCTTAACGTTAAATCATACACCAAGTTTATAGAACAAAAACTATAATTTGTCAAGAAAAAAATAAAGATTTTTTGTTTACGCCTCGCTATTTTTTAGAGAGCCCCAATAAGTACCGCCCTTTACAAGACGTTAGAGTTTTTAATTGCGTATCAATACGATCTTGGTACAATACCAAAAGAGCTTTTAAACAAAGGGGAAACCGATAGAGTTCTGGCTTATTTGTCGGAACCTACGTTTTAGTAAAGCTTTCCAGAAAAAAGGGGGTAGAAGATGGTAAAGAGTAAAAAAGATGAGCTCTAAAAGCTTTATGAAAAGGAGGGGTTCATCCCTGAGGGCTCAGGGAATATTTGAGAAATTATCTCATTCATGATAATACTTCCTAAAAAGCGCAAGAAGCGCAATATTAATGAAAAAAAATTGACTTTTTTATAAATTGTAATACTATTTTTATTAAAGAAATAAATTTAATCATATCAATATGGAAAGATTTATCGATATATTAAAGCAACATAATATT
>CAYQJV010000073.1:0-5072 GCA_964417925.1 uncultured bacterium
ACTTTATCTCCCCTTCTCCTTCTTCGTATACTGTGAATTCTCCTGAAAAGTTTTTATATCCATTTTTTAGTTTTACTTTCCTATGAGAGGGAGTAAAAATAAAGGCAGAATCAAAACTCACTGATAAACTTCCATCTAACTTTACCAGAGTTCCTTTTAAAACTGAAAACTCTTTTGAAGTTGTGGTATAGCTTTTTACTCCTGTATATGATGGAAAAACAAAACTAAATCTTATATTTTCTATTTTTAAAGGATGAGCAATTTTTATCCTTATCTCATTACTCTTTACTCCCAAGGCAGTAAGGTATAGACCACAATCCTCATTTATTTTTACTTCTATCTTTTCTTTTAGTTTTACTTTTTTCTTCTCCTCCTTACTACCTTTTATTACTAATTCTGCAGTTTTAGGTATGATCTTCCCTTCCACATTTACATAAATATCAACCATCTCATCTTTTTCAACTACTTTTTTGTTTGAACTGAGTGTAATTTTTAAAGGAGCTGGTGTATTTAAAAAAAGATAGTTAAAAGCTATTCTGTTTTCCTCTTTGGAAAAAAAGAAAACGGAAAACAGAAAAAGACCTATTGAAATTAAGAAAGCAGTAAAAAATAAAGGTTCTTTTAAAATATAGGAAAAATTTTCTTTTTTAAACTCCTCATCAGTAATTTTTATATATTTTTCGATTAATAAGGAAGAGTATATTTTTGAAGGAACCTCGGTAGTAAAATAAAATAGATTTTTTATCTTTTCGTATTTAATAGGGTCTATCTTTTCTATTTTTTTTAAAACATTATTGATATCTTCTCTTTTAAAAATAAAAAATATAGAAAGAAAAAATGGCACAAGGGATAAAAAGAAAAAAAATCTATTAAGAAAAAGAATGGACAGAAGAATACCTAACACCAAAACTGCTACTGAGGTTGAAGTAAAGACGACCTTTTTAATTTTATACCTTTTATGAATTAAGGTCTTTATCCTCTCAACGGTGTTACTATACACGTTTTAATCTCTTAAGTAGCTCATCTACAGAAAGAGTATTTATTACATCCTCCTTCTCTAACCAACCTCTTCTTGCCATCCCCACTCCATAAAACATATCAAGCAGTCCATTGGTATGATGGGCATCGGTATTTATCACTATTTTTATCCCCATTTCCTTTGCCTTTCTTAGATATATATCCGAAAGATCAAGCCTATCAGGATAGGCGTTCAATTCAAGCCATTTGTTGTATCTTTTGGCTGTCTCAAGAATTTCAGTAACATTTACATCATATCCCTCCCTTTTTGATATTAGTCTTCCAGTAGGATGTGATACCATATGCACATAGGGATTTGCAAGAGCTTTCTTAATTCTTTCTGTAACATTCTTTTTAAAACCTATATGTACCGCAGCAATAACTATATCAAACTCTTGTAAAATCTCCTCTGGATAATCTATGGTTCCGTCCTGGAGAATTTCAACCTCAACCCCTTTTATTATTTTTATTTTGGGATATTTTTTCTGCAATTCATCTATCTCTTTATGTCTTTTTCTTATATCTTCAACTGCCATCCCCTTTGCCCATTTAGCGGACTGAGAATGGTCTGATATCCCTATGTATTCATAGCCAAGTTCAATTGCCTTTTTTACAAGCCCTTCTATATTTTCCATCCCATCACTATAGTTAGAGTGAACATGCAGATCTCCTTTTATATCTTTAAGTTCCACAAGTCTTGGTAATTTCCCCTCAAGAGCTGCTTCTATCTCTCCCCTATCTTCCCTTAATTCAGGAGGAATCCAGCAGAGGCCCAAAATCTCGTACACTTCTTCCTCTGTTTTCCCTGCTATTTTTTCATCCTTTTTGAATACCCCATATTCTGAAATTTTAAGTCCCTTATCCTTTGCCATTGTTCTAAGCTTTATATTATGAGCCTTTGAACCTGTAAAATATTGCAGTGCTGCTCCAAAAGAGTCATCAGGTACTATCCTTAAATCTACCTGCCTTACCATACCGTTCCACATAACTTCTACAGATCCCTTTGTCACTCCTGCTGCAAGAATTCTTGATACTCTTTTGAACTTTGTAAAATACTCTATTATTTTCTCTCCCTCCTTCCCTGTAGCAAGAATATCAATATCTCCAACGGTTTCCTTCATCCTTCGTAAGGATCCTGCAGGTTCTATTTTTTCTATCATCCCAGTTTCTTCCAAATATTCTTTAATTTCTGAGACAATCTCCCATGCTTCAAAAATTGGTATCCGTTCTTTATGCATTTCATACAACTCTATTCCTTTTTTGATATTCTCAACCTTTTTAGCCCCCATTCCTTCAAGCCTCGCTAAGGAGCCATCCTCTATAACTCTTTTTAAATCTTCAAGATTTTTAACCCCAAGTTTTTTATATGCAAGAGCCAAAGTTCTTGGACCAAGGTTTTGAATCTGCATTAAAGCAAGTAGAGATTTTGGTACTCCATCAAGTGCTTCTTCATATTTTTTCATCTTTCCTGTCTCAAGATATTCCTTTATCTTTTTTGCAATTCCTTCACCTACTCCTGGGATCTTTTTTAATTCACCTTTTTTATAAATATTTTCTATATCTTCAGATAACTCCTCAAGTGCACGTGCTGCTTTTCTATACGCATTCACTTTGAATGTAAGCTCACCTTTAAATTCCAAAGCATCTGCAATTTCATAAAACATTTTAGCAAGTTCCTTATTTTTATCATTCATATTCCCTTATCCTCCATCCAGTTATTTCTTTTTTTAAAAAGAAAAATTTATCTCCACAACGACATATGTATTCCTCCCATCTATACTGTGTTTCAAATTCTTCAATTATTTTATGAGATACGATATCATCTACCAAATATTCTACACCTTTATAGATTATTTTCATAGGTCTTTCTTTTCCACGACTACCAGAATACCACACTATTCTATCCACAGTTGATTATAATCTCAATTTAAAATTCGTCAAGTTGAATCATTATCTATCTAAAAGTATGCCCTCACAAATAAATTAAAATCCATTTTAACCTCCTCATCCATACATTTTCTTTTAAAAGAGCCGTTTAAATATAGCTTTTCGGTAAATGGATATTCAAAATTTAAAAACGTAGTTACCGAACTTTCCTCAGGATAAATTGTAAAATACTCTATTGGAATTTCTCCATGAATGTTTCTACAAATAAACTCATAACCGGCATTTACCAATACTCCCTTTATAAAAATCTCTATCTCTGGTATTACTCTGTACTCATAAACATACCCATTTTCAAAATCAGAATCCGTAAAAGAAAAGGAGATTTTCAAATTTGCAAAACTCTGCAACCAAGGGGTAATAGAAAATTTCCTTTCACTCATTGTGTAATCACCCTGATAACTGTTTTTTTCTGCGGAAAACTCAAGAAACAACGGGTTGGCTATTCTTACAAAAGGAATGAATTTAAAAGAAGTAAATTCTTCTTTTTTAAGGTAACCATCGTAATCTATATAGGTTTCTGTACTTTGATTAAAATATAATCCGATCTGTATAGCTTGATTAAAGAAGACATTTACTGCAGATAGTATATCTAAATCGTTCTCTTGATTTCTATCACCTGAATAGGTAACACTATTTTCTATAACCCCCCAATTGAAATTTTTGTTTACCATGATTTCAAAATCGTCCTTTTCCTTAACACCCCCAGTTTCTATTCTTTGGATTTTTATATATCCACCACCAGGTTTTTTAACATACCCATCGCTTATGGGATCATAATAGTAGTCTCCTTTACCCTCCCCTACCCAAATATACTCTGCTCTTTTTTTTAAAGCCTTCAATAAATTATGAACTGCTTTTACTTTTATTACCCCATTTTCAAAATTATAGGTAAAATAAACTGTACCAGTAATGCCTTTTTCAATTTCAGCTTCTTGTGTGAAATAAAAAAAGCCAAGATCAGAAAGTAAATTAATGCTCTTTTTTTCATACTCTCCCTTTATCCTAATATCTGTATGAAAATTTCTTCCTTTTTTTAAAAAGCCGTACAAGGATGCTCTATTTTTTAAAAACTCCAATCCACCTTCAATTAATTGAAATGTATCTTTTTTAAAAGATTTTCTTTCTGCCTGTATAAAATTTCTATTTTGTTTAATACCAATACTATACACATTTAAGCTATCGGTGAACCTTAAACTTCCATAAAAAGTTCTAAACAGTTCAACTCTATAGTTACTTCCGAGGAGATCATTTAATCTAAGATAAACCGCAGAAAGTCTTACAGCATCAGAAAAGCTATACGTTACTTCTGTCTCGCCACTTAATAGAGGAAACTCAACCGTATCTACTCCCCATTCATTTAGAAGGTCCACCCCCTCAAAAGGTTGGAAAAGTTCATCATACCTGTTATAATACTTAACTCGGGTTCTTACACATAAATTCTTCAGATCCAAGGATAACTTTCCACACGTGCCTCCCTTTTCTACATCCCATGAAGAATTAAAAATGTTAGGAAATTCTTTTACATAGCTTCCCCCTAAATCAATACAAAAATTACCGATTTTGGCACCATATCTTAGTTTTACCTGCTCTTTCTTCCCTGGTAACTGTATCTTTACTACAGGAAGATACTCACCCTTTCCTCTGCCTACAAACACATAGTATTCCCCAGTATATATGTAATCCCCATTTTTTACACGTGTAAATATTACTGAGTAATCCCCCTTTCCTTTACCTTTATACACATAAATATCCCCTTCTTTTACATATTCTCCTTTACCTGTCCCCACGTATATACTTCCCGGAATTAAGACAACAGTATCTCTTATATTTACAAAATCAGTGGTATCACAGTTCCACAGAGCATTTTTATCATCTTCATATACACCTAAAGAAATTTCACCTGCTGAATCAGCAATAGAACCTACATAAAAAATTTTTTTGTATTCCTCATCTAAATAAGAAAATTTTACTACTATAAAGTCATCCTCTGTCAGAGGAATAGAAGGAAGAAAAATAAGCTCTCCTGTTTCATTATGGATTACATAATCCTTTTCCGGCTCCAATAATATACCATTTAAAAACACTTTTTCCGAACCTGGAATTACATA
>CAYQJV010000074.1:0-4920 GCA_964417925.1 uncultured bacterium
ATTTCCCCCATATTGTAGGATTTTAAACAATTATTCTTTGGATTATTTTACTTATTATTTCAAGAGCTTTTTCCAGTTTTTGTATATTTTCATTAAAGTAGAGCCATCTATTTAATCCTGAAGGATGGGGTAAAGGTACTGTTTTTACTTTTCTCCCCCATATTTTAATTTCAAAACTCTTCCCTATTATTTCTTTGAGTTGTGTGTTTCCCAAAAAAACAGAAATTGCAAGACTTCCTACAGGTATTAATAACTCTGGTCTTACATATCCAAACTCTTTTTTTAAATTCTCAAGGCAATTTTTAATTTCATAGGTAAAAGGTCTTCTATCACCAGTTTTTGTCTTACCTGGATAACACTTTACCACAGAGGTTATATAAGCATTTTTTCTTATGAACTCTTCTGAATATCCAATTTTGTTGAACCATTTCCAAAGAGTTTTTCCTGCAGGACCTATAAAGGGTCTTTGAGTTTTATGCTCTTCTACTCCTGGTGCTTGTCCTACTATCATTATTTTAGAAAATGCTTCTCCTTCCAGAACCGGCTTGTGTTCCCTTATAGTAACACATTTTCTACATTTCTTGATTTTTTCTTTTACTTTTTCAAAATCATTTCTTATCTTTCTTTTGTATTCTTCTCTTTCTTTTAAACTAAATTCACACCCACAGTAATCCTGTCTGTAGAGTTCGTACTTTTCAGAATAATACAGGCTTTTTTTAAAGCCATCCTGTTTTTTAAAATCTTCTTTTAAGAATTTTATTCCATATTTTTGTTCTAACTCTGTGCCTATTTTGAATATTTTTTCAGAATTTTTGTGGGGGCTTATGGTAAGGGTGGTTGTAAAACAATTAAATCCTAACTCCTTTGCTTTTTTAGCGGTTTTTTCAAGTCTTTCCGTATAGCATAGAATACATCTTTTTTCTCCTTCCTTTTCATTTTCAAGCCCCTTTATCATATCTTTCCATTTATGATATGCATATTCTCCTTCAATGAGTTGGAAATGCATTATTTCTGCAAGTTTCTCCACTTCTTTTTTCCTTTTTATATATTCTTCTTTGGGAAATATAGAAGGATTATAAAAAAATCCTGTAACTTCATATCCTTTTTCTCTCAATCTTTCAATACTTTCTGTAGCATCTGGAGCACAACATATATGAAGTAATACCCTCTTCAAAAGGGAAAATCAGAGGTTACAATCGTTTCTTCCCTATTTTCTCCTACTCCTATGAGGTATATCTTAACACCAGTCTCTTTTTTTATAAATTCTATATATTTTTGAGCATTGTAAGGTAATAATTCAAACTTCCTTATCTTTTTTGTTTTTGCTTTCCATCCTTTCAAAGTTTCATAGATGGGTTTTATCTTATCATGGGGAAGTTCTGGAGTATATATATCAACCTTTTTACCTTTAACATCGTATCCTATACATATTTTTATTTCATCAAAACTATCCAACACATCAAGTTTTGTAATTGCAATTCCATCCACTCCATTAATTTTCACTGCATACCTTAACATTGGAATATCCAGCCATCCACATCTTCTGGGTCTTCCAGTGGTTGAACCAAATTCATTGCCGATTTCCCTTATTATGGAGGCTATTTCTTCTTCAGCCTCTGTGGGGAAAGGACCACCTCCTACCCGTGTTGTATAGGCTTTTGCAACTCCTATTACTTTATCTACGCTTTTAGGAGGAATCCCAAGACCCGCAGGTATTCCTCCTGTTATGGGATTGGAAGAAGTAACAAATGGATAGGTGCCATGGTCTATATCTAAGAATGTTCCTTGGGCTCCTTCAAATAACACGTTGCTATTCTGCAGTAAATCCAGTAATTCAAGTGATACATTACCTGCAAAATCATAAATTTTACTACAACACTCTGTGAATTTATCTACTTCTTCTATAAAATTAACCGGTTCTATTTGTAGAAGAGAGTAATGTCTCTTCATATTCTCTATTACTCTTTTTTTAAAATCGGATTTAGCAATATCATCTATTCTTAGCCCTCTTCTTGCATGTTTATCTTCATAACATGGGCCTATTCCTCTTCCAGTTACTCCTATTTTTTTCTCTCTTTTATCATCAGAACTTACATCAAGAAGTCTGTGTGTGGGAAGGATAAGATGAGCTTTATAGGAAATCATTATTCTTTTACGATAGTCAATTCCTACTTTATCCAGATTTCTTAACTCTTCCATGAATATAAAAGGATCTATTACACAACCTGCCCCGATGTATACTTTTGTAGAAGGATTTAAAATTCCTGAAGGTATTTGATGAAATATGAGTTTTTCTTTCTTGTAATATACAGTATGTCCAGCATTTGGTCCTCCTTGATATCTGGCAACAGCTTTAAATTTTGAGGAGAGAAAATCAACTATTTTCCCTTTGGCCTCATCTCCCCATTGGAGACCCACAATAGCAGTTCCAGGCATCAAAATGTATAAGTAAGAGAAAATTTCCTGTTTGTTGTAGGAAAGTCGTATATATTTTCATCAATTCCAAAATCAAACTCAAAGGTTCCAAGTTTTACTCCTGCTCCATAGGTAAGTCCTATTTTTTGAAACCTTCCTGCATAATTGCCTGTAATAAAATCTATGACACTTACATGATAAGTATTGTTTCCGTCGTTTACGAATATTCCTCCCCTCCATCCAGTTTTGTCATAAAAATATCCTACCCTCAAAAATAACATGTCATAGTACCCTACTTCTATTCCAAATCCTCTCCAAATATCACCTATTTCATAAGCAATTTTATCCCATGCAGTAAGGTCTTTTTTCCATACATTCGGTTTTACCTCAATGCTATCAAGTTCAAATATTCCCACAAGGATTTTTGTAAGGTCTGAGGTTATCATGACCTTGAAAAATTCATTATTTATAGGCTCTATTCTCCATCCAACTCTTACAAGAAAAGGTAGAGGGTCCGGTTTCTCCCCTTTTACATAGACGATTCCAGGACCAATATTTTGAAAGCACACTCCCAAAGAGAGGTTGTTATGTACTTTGTAAAGAACACCTACATCTACTGCCCACGCAATACCTATTCCTCCCTCTCTTACCGAAGTTTTTAAGTATTCTCTTATCTTTCGCCATATCCATTTGGGAACAAGAAATGAATATATAAATTTAATTCCTCCCCCTATACCTATTTTTTCATTTATTGAATACCCATATGCTATTCCTGGTGAAATGTCAAAAGTATTATAAGGAGGAAGATGGGTACCATCTGGAAGTATCACTTCAGTTTTACCTGTATTAAGATAAATTGTATGGAAAGCAATGACTCCTTTATCTCCCAAAGATACTGAAAGAGCTAAGTAATCATAGTACATTCCACTCCACAATCCAGGAAGCCATGGTACGTGATTTCCTGTAATTCCCACTCCCTTTAAAAAACCAAGTCCCCCAGGATTATAATAAGCAGCAGAAGCATCTTCTGCCACTGCGGTAAACGATCCTCCCAGAGCAGTTGGTCGTGAACCAGGCCATATGGTTAAAAACACTGCTCCAGGTCTTGTTGACTCTCCTAATAAAAAGGAGTTAAAAAGCAAAAAAATTGTAATTTTTCTTACCATGCTATCGAGCCTCCTTTCATTATTTTGATTATAAAGATGTTTAATGATAAGTCAATATAAAGCAAAATTATGCCAAAGTAACAAATTTTATATGTATCGTAAATATGTAAGATAATTTTGAAAGTAGGATTGAGGAGTTTAATTTATCTGAAATTTTGTTATCCATATGTGAAATTGTTGACAGTAAAGGGGAAAAGTTTATCTTTTTGATATGGATGAGATCATAAGAGTAAGTAAAAAAAACTTGCTTATATTTTGAGACACAACCCTAAATTTTTGGTCTTCACATAGATAAAGATGGATTTATTCCCATAGAAGAACTGGAAAAAACACGGGTATAGATAAACATCTTATAGAAAAAGTAGTAAAAACACAGGTAAAAAGGTTTGAAATAGTAAATGGAAAAATACGGGCCCTGTATGGTCATTCGGTTATTGAGTTAAATTACAATCCTATGAAAGATGTACCTTTGCATCTTTATCATGGAACTTCGCCCAAAAGGCTCAAAAGGATATTGAGGGAGGGGTTAAAGCCTATGTTCAGAAAGTATGTGCATCTATCTTTTAATGAAAGAATAGCTTATCAAGTGAGCAAAAGACATGCTAAGGCACCTATAATTTTAAAGATAAAAGCCAAAGAGGCATTTTATGCAGGATAAAATTTTATAAAGCAGGTGATGTAGTGTTATGTGATTTTGTTCCTCCACAATTTATACTGCGTAAGTAGTTACTTTATTATTTTTGGAAGTACAATTCCTTTTTGATGTTGGTATTTTCCTTTTCTATCCTTATAGGATACTTTACATACTTCATCCGCTTCCAAGAATATCACTTGGGCAATACCTTCATTGGCATATATCTTTGCAGGTAAAGGTGTGGTATTGGATATCTCTATGGTTAAATGCCCTTCCCATTCAGGTTCAAGAGGAGTAATATTTACTATTATTCCGCATCTTGCATAGGTAGATTTTCCAAGACATATTCCCATTATATTTCTGGGAATTCTGAAATACTCTACAGACCTTCCAAGGCAAAAGGAATTTGGGGGAATAATGCATTCTTTACCTTTAAAACCTACGAAGGCTTTGGGATCGAAATTCTTTGGATCTACAATTGTGGAGAACACATCTGTAAATATTTTAAACTCGTCCGCTATTCTTATATCATACCCATAGGAGGATAGTCCGTAGGATATTACTCCTTTTTTAAGAAGCGATTCTTGAAAAGGTTCTATCATTCTGTATTTTTTAACATACTCCTTTATCCATTTATCATTTTTCAATCCCATAATTTATTATACCACAAACACATAATTTTGCAAAAGAATTTTTTTTGAAGAA
>CAYQJV010000075.1:0-4735 GCA_964417925.1 uncultured bacterium
TCGCCCTGCTCCTTGGAGCAGGATTCACAGCAAAACTCTACTCCCTTGAACCAGTAAATATCATACACAATTCTTCTTTTGAAAGACAGAAAGACATTCAGGAGTTGTGGGGACACAATTGGCTTTATCCAAATGATTCAAGAAACAAAACAAAGGTAGAGCTTCCAGATTCTACCCAGTCTTATAGTGGAGATTTTTCAGTAAGTGTAGACACAAGAGAAGATACTCAAGGAACACATTATTATGAAGGCGGACCAATGCAAGCTTTCTTTTTAGATAAAAAAGTTGGTGATTTAGTAGAACTTTCCTGGTGTGATAGAGTAAAGTACAAAGGAGATAGTTATGATTCAACATCTGGGTTTATTGTTGTGTTGATGGGTCCTGGTTCTGGAGGAGCAAGCAGTGGGAGATGGCTTTTTTTATGGCACAGATGTAGGGATCCTCCTTATGGTGTTCCTGCAGATGGACCAACATACAAAAATTTTAATTGTGGATGGCCTGATCCAGAAGTATGGAGTGAGATAAAAAGAGATTTGCATAAAGATTTGATTGAAAGAAAGCATGTGCCAGAAGATGTTGTTGTGGATAGTTTGATCTTACTTAACTGTTGGGATGATTCCGCACTAGGTTATGGCTGCGGCCAAAAAGTTTGGTTTGATGATGTGAGGCTTTTGGCATGGGCAGATACAAATGCTGCACTTACAAGAATAGTGAGTGACAAGATGGAGCCTGGAAAGGAATACAAGCCAAGCGTAGTTTTCTGGAATAACGGAAGAGGAGACCTGCCAAAAGCCACAATTGAAGCTTTAATCTTGAGAGGAGAGGACACGCTTTATAGAGAAACAAAGAGTTTGATAAATATAGCAAGTGATGATTCGCTTGTTGTTGAGTTTCCAGCATGGAGAGTACCTTTTGAAAATGCAACCTATAAGGTAGAGTTCTTTACTGGATACTTGCAGGGTTTGTTGCATGACAAATTTGTTCTTGACGAATGCGACGAAGATGATTATCTTGCAAAAGAGTTTTATGTTACGGGCATAGCAGAGAGGAAACCAAGGCAGGAGGTGACTTTAAAAGGAAGCTGGCTTTACTATTCAAAATCAGGCTCGTTGAAAATCTATGATGCAGGCGGAAGAGTTGTTTTGAGAAAAGAGTTAAAAGGAGAAGGAAGGGTAAATCTTGAGAAAATGGTGAGAGAGAAAGGCATTTACTTTATAAGTCTGGAAGGGAAGGTATTGAAATGGATAAAGATAGATTGAGTTATCCAAATAGTTTTAACAGGGCAATGAGCAGAGCAAGCAGAGAGAATCCAGCTCCCATAAACCATGTAAGCATAGAAAACCTTTTATCCATGGCTTCAAATCTCGCATCCATTTCTCTTTGCAGTGCCTCAAATCTTTTATCCACTGCCTCAAATCTTTTATTAATCGCCTCAAATCTTGCGTTCATCTCTCTCTGCAATGCCTCAAATCTTTTATCCACTGCCTCAAACCTCTTATCCATCATCTGGATAAGCATCTTTATATCCTCTTTTGTTGCTACCTCAGGTGGATATAAAGGCAGGGCTTCCTTTAGAATTTCGGGTTCCTCTTTCAAAATCTCCTTCAGGAGTTTCTTGACTCTTTTTTTGGTAATTACGGATGTATTGGGCATAAAAAATTATAAGATGATTACTTTTAAAGTCAAATTAAAAAATCTGCCCTTATGGGCAGGGAAAGGAGGTGGAGATGAAAAAATACACGGCTATAATAGGTGTATTATGGGTTTCGGTGTCCTCGGCTTATGTGTTTGATGTCTCTCTACGCATGGGGATATCTCCTTTAAGTAACTATGGAACAGTGATTTACGAAATGTTTGAGTACTCAGGATTATCGGTTCCTAAGTACATAGGAAGCGAAATCGGGGTTTTCATTGATCCTCGTATAGAGGGATGTTTAAATTTGTCTTACATTCCTACATTTCATCAGGAGAAGTATAAAGGAATTGCCACAGATGAGTATGATTATGAGGAAAAAATTAGTATATCTGGTTTTAATCTTGAACCTCAGGTAAGGTTTGTTACTCCTGCTATTTTAGATGCTGTGAATTTTTATTTTGGGCTTGGTATAGGGTTTATGTCTCATACTATAAAATGGGAGTGTTCTTATGAGACTGAGGAAGGGAAAATTGAGCATAGTGATGATGGTGATTTAGGAGGGTTGTACCAGTCATTTATATTTGGGGCAAGGATAACAGGGAAAGAACAGAAGGTTTATGGGTATATAGAGGTTCAGAAGATAGGGTTGCATTCAATAAAATATAAATGGGATAAGAGAGACAGTGACTGGAACAAAGTGGGTAAGTATGAGAAGGATTATAGGGTATCTTCTGATATAGTTAGAGATATAGGCATAGGAATAGGTGTAGGAATTAGTTTTTAAACTTAAAAAAGGAGGAAGATTTTCTTCCTCTTAAAGCTTTTAACAAAAGAAAGGAGGTAAAAATGAAAAAAAACGGAAATGGAATGAGTAAATCACATCCAACAGAAATAATAAAAATAATACTGGAGGTAATAAAAATAGTGATAATGGCGATTATTCCTTATTTAATGCTTAAAATACAGATGCAATTAGATGAACAATACAGGGACCGTCAGATGACTTTTTATGAACAGCAATTTAATAAAGAAGTAGATGCTTTACATCTCCAGACAATAATTGAACTTTTAAAAGATAAAAGAACCTCTTTCAATAAAACCGCTTTGGAACTTGTCCAGAGGATAAAGAGTGATACCTTGCGATATCTACTGGATTCTTTATGTAAAGCAATAATACCAAGTTATACAGTGGAAAAGGAAAAAGTAATTAAAAGAAGATACCCTTTAACACCTTCTATATTTAAAATAGGAATTATTTATTCGGAAGGAGATACTATTAGTAAGGAAAAAGCTGAACGATTGGAAAGTTATCTCAGAGCAAGAAAATTTGATGCAATTGCTTATTCACGACCTTGGGATTCGTGGTTTAAATATACAGGAGTAACTGAAGTTCCGGAAATAAGATATGAAAAAGAAGAGAAGAAATTTGCTGATAGTTTATATAAGACGGTTCAAGGACGAGAATATGAAAAATATAAAATGAAGCTTTTGAGATATTATAAATCTCCTGGATTTGTCTCCATTATAGTTCCACCTTCTAAAGAATACTTAAAAGAAAGGAGGTAAGAATGAGAAAAGTCGTTATATTGCTTCTCCTGGTAATGTTATTCCAGGGGTGTCGTTATCGTCAAATAGAGGGGGAGAAAGCGGTTGCATATGATGAAGATGAAGGCACAATATATGTTCCAGGAGCCACCATTATAACCGAGGGTAAGGAGTACGAAGAAGAGGCTCCTGTTTCGGATACGAGTCTTGCCTTGATAATAACCGAAGATTCCAGCCTTTATTTTTATCATCCAGAAGTTGGGGACTTGGACTCTCTTACAGTGAATGATTCTAAAATTGCTATTATATATTTTCTTAAGGAGAAGTACGCTTCCCATAAAAAGGGTGTATATCCATTGGAAGATATTCAAGCAAGTTTAAAAACAGGGGTTGAGTTGTTTTCTATTTCAGATAATGAAGTAGAATGCACCAATCTTCTCCACAGATGGGCTATGGTGAAGTCATCGGGAAAGGCTGTGATGTTACCTCCAAAGGAGTTTTTCCATCTTGACCTGCTCGCTATTTTTGAAGGTGAATGGGGTGACATATTTTATTTTGATAACAGATATCCCCGGGATACCATACAGTATGCAGGAGGAGATATAGAAACTTATGGGGCAGTGGCAAGGCTTGCTATATTGACGGTAGGAGATCCTTTATTATTTACACATCTCTACGACCTTTATGATTTGGGTATCTCAGTAATGGAGGCTTACCAAAAAGACGAAACAGGGTTTATAGTTTTGAATATAGCAGATGCTATGGAGCTGGTGTATATTCTGTGTTCTGCAGTTGGTTCTTCTACAAGTGCTAAGATTATAAGTGAAGTAATAAAGGAAGAAGGAACTGCCTTAATAGAGGAAAGTGTAGAAAAGGAACTGGATGAAATTATGAAAGAGAGTGTAGAAAAAATAGCATATAAAACATCAAGGGCAATTTCCACGATTTGTATTGAGTTCCTTTTAGAAAATATCACAGACCTTAAGACCCTGTTGATTCTTAAATGTATAAAATTAACGATAGGTTTGGTTAATCAGGTTCCCTCAGTATGGGATGAATTGACTCATCTTGCCTATGATGAGTATGAAGGTGAAAGTCCAAACCATGCTCCTAATACCCCTACAATAACCTATGCACCATCATCAGCTAAGGTGAATGAGAGCATAACAATAAAAGTAAAAACAACGGACCCTGATGGAGATAAAGTATCATTCAAAGTTGACTGGGGAGATGGGGATTATTCATCATGGAGCAGTTATGTATCCAGTGGCACAGAGAAAGCTTTTACCCATACATATACAGAGGAAGGGACATACAGTATAAGGGTGAAGGCAAAGGATGAGGAGGGAGCAGAATCAGACTGGTCAGAAGGGGTATCCATAGAAATAACCCCTGCTGAGGGAACAATAATATGGCAGAAAACATTCGGAGGAAGTAGTGATGATCGGGCATATTCAGTCATAGAGACTTCGGATGGAGCATACCTTCTGGCAGGATGGACATATTCCTTTGGTGCAGGTGAAGCTGACATGTATCTTGTTAAGGTTGACAGGA
>CAYQJV010000076.1:0-4725 GCA_964417925.1 uncultured bacterium
TGACAGAATAAAAAGATTTGACCCTGTAACTGGAAAGGAAATTGATAACCCGGATGAGATAATAATATATCCTGCAAGACACTTTATAGTTGCCCCAAAAACAATAGAAGAGGCAATAAAGAGCATAGAGGAAGAGCTCAGAGAAAGACTCGCAGAACTTGAAAGCCAGGGTAAGCTCCTTGAAGCCCAGAGACTGCGAACAAGAACAAGATACGACATTGAAATGCTTCGTGAACTTGGATACTGCCCTGGAATCGAAAACTACTCAAGACACCTCTCAGGAAGAGCTCCAGGAGAAAGACCTCCATGCCTTCTTGACTATTTTCCATCCGATTATCTCGTCATAATAGATGAGTCCCATATAACAGTTCCCCAGCTTGATGGAATGTATAAAGGAGATAGACACAGAAAAGAAGTTCTTGTTGAACATGGATTCAGACTCCCATCATGCCTTGATAACCGCCCCCTTAAATTCTCCGAGTTTGAAGCCCTCCTAAACCAGGTTATATTTGTATCAGCAACTCCAGGAGAGTATGAAATAGAAAAATCAAAAGGAAGGGTGGTTGAACTCGTTGTCCGACCAACCGGACTCGTTGACCCTCCAATGATTGTTAGACCAACAAAAAATCAGGTTGATGACCTTGTTCACGAAATCAAAGAGAGAATTGAAAGAAAGGAAAGAATCCTTGTTACCGTCCTTACAAAAAGGATGGCAGAAGACCTTGCAGCATATCTTGCAGAGCTTGGAATAAAAGTAAGATACATGCACTCAGAAATAGATGCAATTGAAAGAGTTGAAATTTTAAGGGGATTGAGACTTGGAGAGTTTGATGTTCTTGTTGGAATAAATCTCTTAAGAGAAGGTCTTGATCTGCCCGAGGTATCCCTTGTTGCTGTGATGGATGCAGATAAAGAAGGCTTCTTAAGAGATACACGCTCATTAATACAGATGGCAGGAAGAGCAGCAAGAAACATACATGGAACTGTAATCCTCTATGCAGACAGAATCACAACATCAATGGAAAAGGCAATAAAGGAAACAGAAAGAAGAAGAAAAAAACAGATAGAATACAACAAAAAACACAGAATAACTCCAAAATCAATTATCAAATCAGTTGACCAGGTATTGAAAACAACCGCAGTTGCGGATGAAAAGGAGATAAAATTAGAAATTCCTGAGGAAGAACCAAAAACAGAAGAAGAAAGAATAAGACTCATAATACGCCTTAGAAAGGAAATGGAAAAGGCAGCAGAAAACCTTGAATTTGAAAAAGCAGCAATAATAAGGGATAAAATAAGAGAACTGCAGAGAAAAGTAGATGAAGGGTTTCTCAAAAGAGGAAGAAAATAAAATAAAAGAATTAATTAAAAAAGCCCTTGAAGAAGACAAGATTGATGAAGATTATACAACCCTGTGGTCTGTGCCAGAAGATAAAAAAATAAAGGCAGAAATAATTGCAAAAGAGAATGGAATTATATGCGGTCTTGAGATAGCAGAGATGGTATTTAAAATGGTATCTCCGAAAATAGAATTTGGGTATTTAAAAAAGGACGGAGACAGAATAAAAAAACTTGAACCAGTTGCAATAATAAAGGGACCAGCAAGAGATATCCTCAAGGCAGAAAGAACCGCCCTTAACTTTTTACAAAAGCTCTCAGGAATTGCAACCCTGACTTCAAGATTCGTTGAAAAAATAAAACACACAAAGGCAAAAATCCTTGATACAAGAAAAACAACCCCTGGATTGAGAATACTTGAAAAATACGCAGTAAGAACCGGTGGAGGAGAAAACCACAGAAGAAATTTAAAGGAAATGGTCCTTTTGAAAGACAACCATATAACAGTTGCAGGGGGAATAGAAAAGGCAATTGATAATTTGTTGAAAAACAAAGATAGAGATATTGAAATAGAGGTTGAAGTCAAAAACCTTGATGAACTAAAAATAGCCATCAAAAAAGGAATAAAAAGAATTCTGCTGGATAACATGAGCATAGAGGAGTTAAAAAAAGCAGTAGAAATAACAGAAGGAAGAGCATTACTTGAGGCATCAGGAGGAGTTGATTTATCAAATGTAAAAAAAATCGCAGAAACAGGGGTAGATTACATATCCATTGGAAAGATAACCCACTCAGCCCCTGCTTTGGATATGTCACTTGAGGTCAATTGTAGAATTTAATAACAATCTCAACAGAATGAATGACTTTATCCATAAACTAAAAAATATTTCAAAGGAAGATACCAAAACTTGTATATCCAATATTTTTAAAACTTTTCAATCATGGTTTAATCTAACCTTCCAGACGGTAATTTCCATTTATATCTTCTTTTGCTAAAATTAGAAGCACATTAAATAAAACTACCTCCATATTGATTTACCAAACCCCAATACTTTATTTTTTACTCACCGTTCAGGCAATCCCCTGAATTCAGAAATGTTCTAAGGAAAGTCATTTTAATTCAGGCATCTATACATACAATAATATCCATTTCTTTTTGTTAAAAAAATTGATGCCAAAATTCCTGCTTCATCTCACAACGTGAAAGTATCGCATGTAATAGCGTGCAATGCATACCTATACCATCCTCTCTCCTCAGGATAATCATCCGATGAAGTTGTGTTGGAAAGTATGATGCAGTGAGAGTTATAGATCTGGAGATGCAATATCACATTGTAAAGTTCTGTGATATATCCGTATTTCTTATCCTCCCAACTTTTTAATTATATACACCTCCTCTTAAAACATAAAAACCTATAAATCCTTTATTTGCTTCCAACTTATACCTGCACCTGTTCTTATTCCTGCAGTTATCTTTAAGCTTATTTTGAACCAATTCCAAACCACCCCCATTTTCATACTCCACTTAATAAGATAATTCTTCACTAAATCTTCAGGCTTAGCTGAGTAAGGCGTGCCCGGTTTTACACGCATCTGCCGGTTTCCATATTCTATATCCAGCGTTACTTTTATAGAAATCTTTTTGGGAAAATATAGGTCGGTCAATTCCATACAATCTTCTGTGTAATAAGGTAATGAATACCAGTACCCCAGAATTATATGCAAAGAACATCTCCTGAGAGCAAGGGATACATTTTCTCCTTGCAGACCCCACACATTGACTTTCCAGACAACGGGGTTAAAATAAGCCAACTCACTAAAATTAAGCGTTTTTTCATAACTACCTCCTTTTCAAATTAAATTTGTATCCTAAATTTATATTTACACTGGGTAATATTTTTTAAATATTAATATACATTCTGTCAGCAATCCTCTCACAGGATAAGAAAGAGAAAGTTCAGCTTGAATTCCTGTATACCAGGAATGCCTTATGATCCAGTTTAAGCCAACTGCAATCAATCGTATCTTCAAAAGTAAAATAAACCCCATAAAGAACCTGTATTGATAAGTCTCCAAGGCTATTCCTCTTTTTGTTTTCATATTTGATATTCTCTAAACTTGTCAAAAGTAAATTCCAGTTTAAAGCATAAGCTTTGCCTTCGCCATCATTATTTATATCTATAAGTGTAGATGAGTTCTCCATGGAATCTTTGACGAAAACTTTTGTAAATGGCTTTACTAACTTTATTGATCTGTATCCACTATAATAGCACTCAAAAACAACCCGTGAATTCTCTACAGAAACAAAAGTATCTGATACCAACCATAACTTCACTTGGCTTTCTCCCCCAATCTTTATAGGAGTAAGAAACTCTGCTCCAGAAGTAAATGCAAATCCTGTATTAGAGACGATGATTAAAATAAAAAAATTTTCAAAAACTTCGTTTTACCTCCTTATCTATCTCTATATTTTTTATCTTCCAAAGTTCATAGTTACCGGCTCCTGTAGCAGTTACTACTTCCGCACACGAATAAATGATCTCTTTTTCTGAACGGCTCCACTCTATATCTGTTTCCAGTTCATTGTTCTGAATCCAAACATATTTATAGGGTCGTGCATCTATTTTAAAGATGTCTTCGGTTAAAATGTTCCTCACTGCAAGGGTAAAACTATTTTCATCTGAAGTATACCAAGCCACCATCCCTTCTACATGAGGGTGAAAAATAGGGGAAAATCCTATCCCTTTTATTTTTTCTTCTAAAATATTATCTCTCAGTGTATATATTTTTCCTGGAATTGCTACAAGAGAATCTCCGGGAGATATATCAAATTCTACACTCCCTAATTCCCCTATCTCATATAAACTCTCTCCATGTATTTTTTTACAATACAACCTTCCATCTTGAAGAAAAAATACACTTTCTCCATCAGAGGAAAACCTAATATAACTTCCCGTCACTTTCAGGTCATAAATGCTATCTTTTTCTAAATCATAAAGAAATATATGTTTTGCGGTATCAATATATGCAATTCTTTCTCCGTTCCACGAAACATCAAATCCAAGAACAGATTTATCAATGACTATATTAATTAGAGTATCTGGATAGGAAATTCTGCATATTTTAGGATACTTTTCTCTTCCCGGCTGGATTTTAAGAAAAATACTTCGTTTGTGCTCTCTGTACATCTTGGCATAAAGAAATCTATACATTCCTTTTTCAATATACACTCTATCTCAGGGCTCCTTTTAAAAGGCGTAAAATCTAACCCTAAATCGCAAGATAGCATTATTATACTCCATAAACTATATCTTCTTTATGTTCTATCTCCTCCACTTGATACAAAGTTCCAGAAAACTCTTTATAAAAAAGAAAATTTCCCGAATA
>CAYQJV010000077.1:0-4690 GCA_964417925.1 uncultured bacterium
GAAAAGAACTCCCCCCGGACATTCCCAAGCTTGTTAAATTTGCAAGGGAATTTTTGAGGGAAAAATATTTTGAGGCAGATATCGGAATAAGTGGTGCAAATGCGATAACTGCTGACACGGGTTCAATTTTTTTGCTTGAAAATGAAGGAAACATAAGATTTGTTACAAATGCCCCTCCTGTTCATATTGCAATAGTCGGAATAGAAAAAATCCTTCCCACATTCAGGGACGGTTCCCTTTTAACAGAAGTTGTAGCAAGATATGCAGGTTATTCTGCAATGAGTTATGTTTCAATAATCTCAGGTCCTTCAAAAACAGGTGATATAGAAAAAACCATTGTTTATGGGGCACACGGACCCGAAGAATTCCATGTAATTTTCCTTGATAATGGAAGAAAGGAAGCTGCGAAAGACAAGATAATAAGGCAGGCATTGAGGTGTGTGAGATGCGGAGTATGCATGTATGAATGTCCTGTATATGCAATAACTACCGGATACTGGGGATATATCTATATGGGTGGAATCGGCATTCCATGGACTGCATATGTTGCGGGAGGATTCACACAAGCAGCACCTTTGGCATTTACTTGTATAACATGTAACAGATGCAAGGTTTTCTGCCCGATGGATATCGATACTGCTGAAATTGTTCTGAGAATAAGAGAAATCTTGAGGGAAAAGAATTTTGAAATGCCCTTTTTAATAAGGAGCATGAACAGAGCAAGCGTGAATGAAGATAAGTGCAGTGGATGCGGAATCTGTATCTCTGTATGTCCTTTCAATATACCTGAATTCAAAATAGAGGAGGATAAAAGAGTCTCATATATAGGTGAGGCATGTCTGGGTTGTGGTAATTGTATAGCAGCATGTCCATCTAAGGCTATAGAGCCATATGGGTTTAAAGATGAAAAGATATATTCTCTTTTGGAGGAGGCGTTGCAATGAAAAAGGTTGGTATTTTTCTGGGTTGCATAACAAAAGCAAAGGAGGAACTTACCCTATCTTTTGAAAGTCTTTTTGAAAAGATTAACATCCCATATAAATTTGTGATGGAGAAAAGTTGTTGTGGTGCTCCCTATCTTCTTTCAGGGATGACAAAGGAATTTAAGGAAAATGCGGAAAAGTTTAAAAAGGAGTTAAAAAAAGAAGATATAGATACTCTCGTGCTTAACTGTCCCTACTGCTATACTTTCATAAGACAGAGATATCCTGCGTGCGGAGTAGAACTTCCCGTTGAAATTTTCCATTTTACTACATTCCTGAGAAAGATGCTTGAGGAGGGAAGAATAAATCTAAAAAAGAAAATTGAGGAAGAAGTTGTCTATCATGATCCTTGTTATCTGGGGAGACAGGGTGAAGGAATTTACGATGATCCGAGGGAAATTCTTAAAAAGAGTGTTTCAAAACTTCTGGAGTTTGAGCTTACAAGGGAGGAAACAACCTGTTGTGGGGGGAACTCTTCAATAGTTACATATCTTCCTCACCTTTTCACCGAAGTATCCAAAGAAAAAATAAATATGCAAGTTATTCCTCTCGGGGCAAAAATCCTTGCTGTTGCATGTCCTCATTGTTATTTTAACTTTTCAAATGCAAATAAAGAATTAAATCATCCTATAAAAGTAAAACATATCGTCCAAATCCTTGATGAAATAAGTTAGAATTTTCTAAAAATTAAAAAGGGGAAGCAGGCTTCGAACCTTACCTCCCCTTTTGGAATTTTTTAACTTTATCTTACCAGAATAATCTTCTTTGTAGCCTTCTTTCCTTCAGAATCAAGTGTTAAGAAGTAAATACCATTTGGAACTTTGCCATCTTTCAGATTCCAGTAAATTGTCCTTTTTCCTGCAGGATGATTTTTAATGTTTGCAAGGGTCTTAACCAATTTACCTGTTTCATTGTATATTCTTAAAGTAACTTTTCCAGGTTTCAAAATCGTATAGGTAATAGGGATATTTTCACCCTTCATTATTGTTGGTAAAGTGGGTGCAAAACCAAACCGAAGTTTTACAGGGAGATTGTTCTCAGCAACATCCTGCATATGCCATCTTACAAATATTCCAACTATCTCATCAACAGGATCTCCTTGAATAAGGGCGAAGAGAACATCCATTCCTCTAAACCCTTCATAGAAGCAAAGACCACCGGCAACACCGCTGGATATCTGAGTAGGAAGATAACCGAAATTCACTCCTGTAAATGACATTGTGAGGGGGTCAAACTGCTCAATCTGTGCGGCATATCCTGTTCCAGGGTCATCCTGTGAATGCCACCATATCCATCCTCCCTCTAGAATATCACTATCCCAGGCTGCACCATACATTGACCATGAATTTGCAACACTTCCGAGGTTGGAATTTGTCTTGCTGAACTTGTAAATAGGACCTGAGAAGTTTGCCGTGAAGAACCATCCGGAATCGGCCATCCAGGCAAGTGCCCTGTTGGGATCTTCAGGACCGGGATATGAACCGTAATAGTTAAGAGTTCCGGTTGTAAGGTCTATTCCAAATTTATCAACATTGTTGTTTACGCTCGCATAAAGAGTATCAATTCTATCAGGTCCTGCGTACACACCATCCCATGCAATGTCTCTCCATCCCCATCCAGTAGAATGGGCAGGCTGGTCAAGGGACCATATCAGATTTCCAAGGGTATCAATCACATAAACCTTGTTAGGATCAGAACCCGCCCCTCCACCTGTTACATAGAAGTAAGTTCCATCAAACTCAACACCGAGACACTGGTAATCACCTGTAGGTGTTTGAACATCCAGTTCAAATACCACATCTCCAAGGGCAAGGGCTGTTCTTGAATAAATTCCAAGCGTGTCGTTTGAGGGATTTTCATCACCTGAAAGTTGTGTATAAACCTGTGTAAAATAGAATTTGTTATTTTCAAAAGTAACGGTTCCAAAATTAAGCAACGTATCCGCACCTGCAGGGAAATCTGTAAGGGTCAGAGTGTTTGTGAATACGGGAACCCATCCAACAGTATCATAAACAACTGCTGTAATATCAAAAGTCTCTGTAGAGTTACCGTAATTGTGAATTTGTGCTATCACATCGTAATCTCCAGGAGATACAGGACCTTCAGGAGGGCTTGTAATCGCGGCAACTCCGACGTCATGAGCGGGCGTGAAAATGATGGCATTTACAGACACATTATCAAAGGAAGCATACCATGCCCAGTGACCATAATCGTTATAATAGAAGAAAATCTGGAAAAACTGGGCACCTGAAACAAGACCCGAAATATCTGCAGAATCCCATACATCTGCACCTATATCCGTATAATATTTCTGTAAAATATGTGTTTGCCAAGAAGTCCCATCATATACCTTTATTCCCACATAGAAGGTATCGTATCCAGCATAATTCTGATAACCGCATCCCCATTTAAGCCACTGGGTATTTGGAGTCGGAATTAAAAGAGGTGATAAAGCTGTATCAGCCACACCACCGCTTCCGGTCGCATCAGAGTCAATCCACATTGATGAATCACCGGGACTTGGTGACATGGCATCGCTATGTAAGTCTGCTGGCTGAACATCCCATCCCCAGGGAAATGCCTGACCATTGGTATGCGTCCATCCCTGCCATCCTGTTTCAAAATCCCAGACAACACTGTCAGATAAGGGCATACCGTAAATCTGGAAAGAAGTTTCTATGGGATTACCAAATACTGTTGTTGCGTTTGTCCATGTTGGATATCCGAAGTAATCGCTCTTAAAATAACTTTCCTGACCATCACCCCATCCAGGTGTATTTCCAGGCCATGAACCATTATTTCCCCATTGAGGAGGATATACAAGAGTTGGCATGAAGGTTATCCAGTAAGTTACTCCTGGCTGGGCATTGAAGGGAGGGATGGATGCTTCATACTTATAATACTGACCAAGATTTGTTTCAGTAAAAGATACTCTTTCTTGATAAACAGGATTCTGTTTCGGCATTCCAGAGCTATCTTCATAAATTTCAATCCAGAAATCAAGAGGAGGGGTGGGTGTTCCGTTCCAGTATCCTCCCCACCATACAAGGGAATCAACAGTTGCAGGATAGGGAACGGTGAAGTTGTCTGCTATTCTTGCCCAGAAAGGATATACGCTGTCCCACTGACATGCATAAAAAGCATAGTATCCGGTTGCGGACTGGTCAAACAGGAGTGAGTCACCCAGTATCTGTCCACCACCTTTTGTTCCCTGCTCAAAGAGTATCACCTTTTTTGCCTTAGGGCTACTTTTTGTTAGGGGTGTCCTTTTTACCACATCTGCATTATTACTGGCATAGAGGAATGCCACCCCTATAAACATTCCCCACATTACCTTTAATTTTGACATATAAGCCTCCTTATTTACATTTTATATTAAAGTATCTAAACAATAAAAGTCAAATCAATTCAATTTTATGTTCCAGAATTTTCATTTTTCTTATTTTAAAAAATGCACGAAATTTTTTATTTTTAAATAAGAGGGGTAACCAGTATCTATCATCGGGCCACATCTCATTATAAGGAATTTTATCTATATCAAACCATTCGGGTTTGCATTCTTCGGTTTCTTTTGGAATTCCTTCAAAATCATCGGACTTGAAAACATATACCTCCCATTTTCCCGTCTCATCATCAAAGTTAATTTTTCCAACAAATTCACAGGATTTTACTTTTATCCCGACTTCCTCCCTTGTTTCCCTTACCAC
>CAYQJV010000078.1:0-4682 GCA_964417925.1 uncultured bacterium
TTTTATCCCATCAAGAAATATCATTATCTATATCACCCCTACATCCTTTAAGTGCCTTATTCTTGCTATCGTAAAGTGTGAAGGACATTTTATCCTCTTCTCTCCATACTCTTATTTTACTCATTCTTTTCTCTTTATTAAGTTCAATACGTTTCTGAAATTCTTCAAAAAATTTTAACAAATTTTGCTTAAAAATTAAACTGATAAGCAAGTTTTAACATTAACAATGTTTTTTCTTCATTTTTATCCTTTTTAAGATTATACACAAAATATACATTACTCTGAGCAAAAAATTCATATTGGAAAAGAAAGTTAAAATCAGTCCTTCCTGTTATGGTACTTTTTTGATAAAAAATCTTTAACATAAAAAATTGTTTTCTCTTATAAGCTTTTGTGTATCCATTGTAAAACCATATTGAAAACATGTTCTTTTCATAAGGAATATAAGCAACAGAAAAAGAAAAATCCTCATCAAGTATTTCAATTCCAGAAGACAACCAATATCCAGAAGGACCAGAAACTCTATCAAATAGAACATAAATGTCTTTACCTTTTGCTCTGGTTAACTGCATATTAAAAGAGAAGTTGAAAGGAAAGTAAATCAAAGCATCTATTCCATATGCTTTCTCAGTTTTTCGTTGAATAAAAAATAATCCAGGAGATAAAAGAGAAGTTTCATATTTCAATCTCACCCCCTCACATTTGTTTTTAAAATCAAAAGAAAATCTGCCTGTGGTATCCTTCTCAGAAATCATAAAAGCATTTCCTTTTAAATTTTTATATGTTCCATTAAACTTCAATCCATAGTTTATGTCCTGCAAATTTCTTGTATAGAGAATTTCAAATGGAAGTTTCCATAACTCAAATCCTTCCATAAAGAAGGCTCTTTTTTCCGGAAGGTATATCATTTTTTTCCTTTCAAGATTAAACTGTTCCACATCTGTCTCAATGGATGCATATTCAGGATTTAATGTAAAAAATAACAAATCGTCATCCTTTTTAATAGAAGCGTCTGCTCCTAAAGAGAAGGTATAAAAGGTATCTTTAAATAAAGCAACATATGGGAATAACGTATAGGGAAGAGTTTTACCTTTTGAAGCATGAATTATAAAATGAGAGGTGGAGCGAAGATTCAACAATCCTCTTCCTTCTTCAATGGGATTGAAAGCACATATTTCCACATCTTGCCTTTCTGTTTGTGAAATATAAAGAAAATTGAATCTCCATAAAGTATCTCTTTTAGGATCAAAAGTAAAATTATAATAAGGAATTTCAACTTCACATGACCATGAAGTATCTTCTTTACACACAGAAGAAAACCATTTACCATCCCATTCCATCATTGGTTTTTCAGAATTATATATTTTTCCATCTTGCTGAGTATTTAAAGGATTAAGAGCAAAATAATATCGTATACAGTAATCCATCCCTTTATTATTTTCGCTTCTTTCCACTCGGGTTCTGTAATTTTACCATCAAGAATTATTGAATAAAGTAAAAAGATAATATTCACCTATCCTCCTGCACTTGTGTATGCTTTTAAAGCTTTTATAAACAAGAATCTTGCAAATACTCCCAAACATAGTAATACTTCCAGTACTCCCATAAGAAGAGGAAAATTAAAATATCCCTGTAATACCCTAAAAGGAAAGTTAGCAAGTAAGAGGATAGGAACTACAAAGGTAAAAAATATTTTCATGCCTCCTGAAAATATAGATTCAGGGTATCCTGCATAGGAAAGCAACTCTTGGTAAAGTGCATAAAGAGCCTGTATACGCACGAACTTAAAACTTAAAAGCATTATTAAAACTCCCATAAAATATCTTATGAGTACAGCCACTCCCAGAAATACTAAGAAAAGAATAAAATAATGAATTTTATAAGAAAAATCTGTTTTCCAAAGAGAAAATATTAAGACACCCACAGGTACAGGTAAAGAAAACAATGCACGAAAATTAAACAAACGCGTAGAAAGAAAAAACTGAGCATCGCAAGGTAATGTCAAAATTTTATCCAATAACCCTGACTCAACAAGTTCTGGAACCCACTGTAAATTTATACCAAAAAATGCATCTGAAAGAAGAATTACTATTTGATTTATACTTAAAAGTGAAAAAGCATGCCACATTTTCCATCCTCCGATGTGTGGAGTATAAAAATAAATAAGTCTAAAAAACAATAGCGACAGGAAAAACCATATGAAATGTCCTAAAATTTGTAACCAGAAGTTTGTTTTAAAAATTATTTGTCTTTTAAAATTATTTTTAATAAATTCAAACCATAAAGAAAAATATCTCACTTATCCTCCCACCGCTGTATATTTTTTTCTACCCACATTCCACAATATTTTTAAAATTATACTCACTACACCTATCCACATAATTTGAAGTCCAAATACTTGTGCAATTTCTCTGTCTGGTATACTTCCTATGTAAATTTCTATTGGAAGATTGATTATTAACCAAAAAGGAAAAATTTTTACTACAAATTTTAACACTATAGGAAAAAAAGATACAGGCAGCAGCATTCCTGAAAAAAATGGAATTAACGAATCAAGAATTATTCTTATCCCAGAAATTTCTGTAGTCCAGAAGCTTAGAATTGAAAAAACAAAAGAAAGAAGAAAACCAAGTATGTAACTTAACCCTAACGCCATGACGAAGTATAGAAGTCTTTCCCAAGATGGAAATACTATTTTTATACCCAATAAAACCACAAATGCGGTTGTAAGCAAAAGAGATGATAAAAAATAAGTAATGTTTGTCCCCATGGCTAAAAAGAAATGATATATAGGATATGATAGGGGTTTTAAAAGAAAAAAGGAGAGTTTTCCTTCTTTAATCTCTTCAACTATCTCATAGTTTATGGAAGGATAAAGCACATCCTGGAATAAAACAACAAGTATATAATAGGTAATTATTGAATTTTTTGAAAAATTTTTTATCATCTCCCTCCCCTCATATATCTTCTCCCATAAAAAAATCACAAATATTAAAGGTAGCAATATAACAAGAAAACTCACAAAATAATTAAGTCTGAATTCAAAACTTTCTTTAATACAGTTTCTTGCAACGAAAAGATATTTACTTATTAAGGATTTTTTTATATAAATCAAGGAGCACCTCCTCCAGAGATGGGTTAAGCAGTTCAAACCTCTCCAGTTTATATTTTTCCTGCATCAGCTGCATTATTTTATGCACCTTTGAAATATCTACTCTTATTTTTACTCTTTTTTCATTTTTTTCAAGAACCTTTCCAAATCTGTAAATTTCAGCAGGCACGGTATCTCCAAACACTGCATTAACTATTTTGTATTTTGAAAATTTTGCGGTTATCTCATCGGGAGAAGTATCACATACTATCCTACCCTTATGGATAATTATTATTCTATCACATATACTTTCTATATCCCGGGTATAGTGACTTGTAACTATAATTGTTGCCTTTCTTATATCCCTGTAATGCTTAAAAAACTCTCTTATATCCTCCTGAGATACCACATCCAACCCTATGGTAGGTTCATCCAGCAATATAAGTGTGGGAAAATGAATTAAAGAGCCTATTATTTCCATTTTCATCCTTTCACCCAAAGAAAGATTCCTCAAGGGAACATCAAGAAGTTCTTTAACCCTTAATAATTCTGCAAACATAAAGACCCTTTCTTTAAAATCTTTTTCTGGAATCTCATATATCTTCTGGTTTAATTTAAAAGAATCATAGGAAGAAAGATCCCACCATAACTGTGTTTTTTGACCCATTATAAAAGTAATTTTTCTTAAAAAATCAGGCTTCCTTTCCCATGGAGTATATCCCATTATCCTTACCTTTCCAGATGTGGGATAAAGAATCCCTGCAAGAATTTTTAAAGTTGTCGTTTTTCCCGCTCCATTTGGACCTATATATCCCAGTATTTCTCCCTCTTCTACTTCAAAGGATATTCCATCCAGAGCTCTTATTTTTTCGTACTCCCTTTTAAAAAGATCTTTTAATATTTTTTTAAATCCATGTACACTCCTATGTCTTTTATATATTTTTACCAAATTTCTCACTTCTACCATTGACGGAACACAATATCTTCTATTTCTTTTTTCTCCTACTTTGTATTTCAGGGAAAATAGTAAACCTATTTATTTTCAAGGACAGAACTTCTGGAAAAAGTGTGTCTAAATAGGATTTCATACAATCCACCCGTTCATTCACACTTTTTGCTCCCTGTAACAAACTTTGTTGACCACATCCTCCTAAACATAAAGGAAGATAAACACATTTCTTACACATTTCTCTTCTTTCCCATGGTTGAGGATACAACATTTGAGTAGCCCTTTCCAAAACCAGTTCAAAAGGTTCAATTATATTTCCCACATAAGCTTCCTTCCATCCTGTAAGGGTAATGCATTTGTATATATTCCCATACGGATCTACCATAAATGAATACAATCCTAACATGGTACTATACCTGTCAAAATAAAATTTGACTAATTTAAATTCATCTATTTCCTTAGGGAGTATTATATTCGTCTTCACTAAAATGTCAATGGTCTGTAGAATTCCATAACATTTTAGACTGAAGTTTATTCTTTACCCATCCGTTCAAAAAGTATTGTAAAGGAGGGAGTCTACCTATACTCCTATGGGGCTTAATTGTATTATACCATAGAAAATACTTCATCAAAGCAATATTA
>CAYQJV010000079.1:0-4455 GCA_964417925.1 uncultured bacterium
TGATGGAGATATAAGGTACTGGAGGGATGATAAGGGTGTACATCACGTACCGAAAAGAAGTTTGGGGGATATAATTTTACCTATATGAAGCTTGCATACCCATCTGTATATAACTGATATAACATTCTCAACACTTTTCTGGCTGTGTGTGGGTATTTAAACTTTCCCTCTTCCAATGTCTCCAGAACTTTTGATATACTTTCGGGCATTATCTCCTCAGAATTACCTGCTACAATTTTCCATACCTTCTTACGCAACTCATTGTTGTCTTTTTCATTTAATCTCTCTTTCAGCGTCCAGTTCACCACCTTAAGGAGAGGAATTTCAAGTTTAGCCCTATTGCCATGGAATTTTGGAAGAACTTTCATCATAACAGCAAGGTCGAGGATTTCGTTATCGTCGTTGAAATAGACTATATTTTTAGCAGAGTTAGCATTATGGTAAAACAGTAAAATTTCATCAAAAACACGATAAGCAAAATGGAGATTGTGAATAATTAAAATTTCATTTAACGTTCTAATATCTCCTATTATTTCATCCTTTTCTGTGTTCAATTCACCGAGCACCTTTTTCATATATTCCTTATTTCCACAGGCTTTCAGAAATTCTCCTCCGCTGGTAAAGTCTTTTATTATTTCATGGATATTGAAATCTTTGTGAGAGCTCTCAGTCTTTCCTTTTATACTCTCCATATATTTATTAAAATCCACTTCATTAAATTCAATCGTAAATGCTCTGTCCAAGACTTTTGGTGAGAACATGAAAGTTGTCTCGTCAATATTAACTGTGCCGATAATATAGAGATTTGGCGGAAGTTTTACTTCAATTTCATCCCTGTCTGTGGGTAGCTGTGCCTCTTTTAACAAATTTATAATCTCTGCATTTTCATCTGGATTCTTCTCCGGAGAACCTATTTTCACCTTGATGCCTTCTTTAGTAAATCCATCATCTCCATCTCTTCCACTCTCAAGGACACTGAGAAAGTCAGAGAAATAATACTCCACATGAGCAAGATTCATTTCATCGAGAATAATGAAATGAGGTGAAGCATTTTCTTTATGTTTTTTATAATCAGCAATGGCCTTTAGGATAAATTTAAAAGCAGGCTCTGGTTCAAACCTTTCATTCAATGGATTATAAAATCCAAGCAGAGATTTCGAATCCTTCCAGTCTGGACGCACAGGCAGGAAGAAGGTAGGATTAAAAGAGGATAAGTATTTTAAAAAGAACTCCCGGAATTTAAATTTGTATCTTTCAGGAAATACCACCTGTAAGTGAAGTTCAGCTCCTAGCTCGAACAGATCTTTATACCTAAGTTTATTATCATGTATTTCCATTATTTTAGAAACTTTAAATAAGACTCGGGAGTTTTTTACTATATCGTCTAGGCTGCGCTTTTTTTTATCTTCATCTTCATAATCTTCCAAAAACTTCACGCACTTACGCTCTTTTTCCCATAAATCCTCTTCTTGCTCAATTTCCTTTATTATTTCTAGGCTATTATCTTTTTCTACAACCCAACCCTTCTCCAGTAACATTACATACTTAATTTCACTACTATTACTATCTACATAGAGAAAAAACACAGGGTAGTTTTCTTTTTGTTTTAAAAACTCTCTACCCTTATCTAGGGGATAAATTCCCGTCTCATCCCAATAATACAAGAATGGGGGGTCTTTCCTTATTTTAACATTCGCCTTCCCAGTATAACCTACGACTACAGCTATTGGAAGACTGAACAATTCTCCAAACAATTGCGCCATCTTCGTTTTACCCGTTCCGGAAAGTCCGGCTAAAATAACAAAACCTTTAGTTTTTAGTGCAGTGTAAAATGAAGCAATTTGATGTTCTTTAAAGGAAAAACCCCTTTCTTTAAAATACTTGCTCAACATACTCATTTCATCAACCTCCCGAGTTAAATTCCTAACGGAATTTTTATCCTGATACCATTTTACAATGTAATATCTTGCTTCTATTGCATTCTCCAATTTACCTTCGTTTACCAAATTCCTAATACCCTCAAATATCATACTCGTCTTTTCAATCTCGGGTGTATCACTACCCACCAGATGCTTGCCAAAAAAATCTTCTACTTCACTGCCACCCAAGAATAACCCTATCTTCGGGTCTTTTAAAAACAGAATAAATGACCAAAGAGCCCCTTTCTTTCTTTTTTTATCTTCCCTTTCACCACCAGTAACCTTACTTACTTCTTTAAGAAAATTTCTAACATTTTCTAACTTAAACTCTTCTCTCATTAACTCCTTCAGCTTCTCTAAATCACATTCATCACCCAGAGGAAGCTTCAAAACTTGACCATTAATATGAAGTTTCTCCTTAAGCACTTTTTTTCTTCTTTTACCTAAATATCTGTAAAGATCGTCTATCCCCTTCTTGAAATTATCAATATTCTCCTCAAAATATTTTTTTACAGCCTCTACACAATCTCTCAAATCCTCTTTATCTCTCTCGTAGTCCTTGTTATATTTTATTTTTACCATAACCAATTCTTCCAGCTTATTTTTTAAATCCTCTTTTCTATCATTCACACTTTTCATCCCTCTCACCTCCAGCTGGTAACATTTTAAACCACCCAATTCCCATATATTTAAACTCGGTCTCAATGGTGTCTTTTAAAAAAGATTTAATTGTCAATTTATCATTTTTCTCACCGGTGGAAAAACAAAACTCACTCCCTTCCCCGGGATACAGTATTACACATGCTGGCGATTTGAGTGCATCCCTGTAAGCATGCATTTTTACAATGTCCTCCGGTTTGGGACGTTTTCTATCCTCATCGAAGGCAAATTTTGCATCAAGAATAAGTATTGGTCTTCTCTCTTCCTTTGCATATATCACAAAATCCGGGCGCAGGTCTATACCGGTGTAACTTTTTCTTAGTCCCCTACCACCCTCACCCTCTGTGGTCTGCATCTGGTATCTAAATTCTCTTCCATTTCTCAACTTTGCTTTTATTATCAATCCCTCGGGGATTTTATTTGTTGATTCTATTAGAGGAACTTTCTCTATTAGCTCATTATTCCATAGTAGCTCCATAATCTTTAAAGCACACCAGAACTCATACAGTTTGTCTACATTACGTAGTTTTATAGCCTTACTCAATTCACCAAATGCAGATTTTGCGAAAAGATATTCGAAATAAAGCTTGTATAATTCCCGGTAACCGTCTCTCATTCTAAGCACAGTGGAATTCGATGGCAAAAATACCATATCTCCTACTTCCTCCCACATAGAGTCAAGGAGAAAGTTTTCGAGCAACCCTTTAAGTTCTATGAATTTCTCTCTTAATTTTTTTATCTTTTCTACTCTAACACTATCCTTTTCGTCCTCTTCGGATGCCGATTCTTCCGGTTTTTTTATCATCTCTTCCAGCCTGCATATTACTTCCTCCAAATCACACAACATCCTGGACACAAAAAATTTCACAAACCTGTTTTCAGGAGTATCCATGGTCTCTTCCCTGACGGCCTGCAATACTTTAAGAGGTGTGTATTTTTCCGAACTTCTTCTTGAGCTGATAATACCTTTTTTGGTTTTTACAAGATATTCCGAATGAGTTAATATACTATGAATTGTATCTTCCGTCACTTCATAAACTTCTGAAATATTCACAAATTCAGTTCTCTCTGACAGGACTCTGAAAGGATTATGCCATATCACGGATAATGCTGAACGTAATGTCTCATAATTATTTTTAAAAAAGAATACCTTAAAAATTGGATGAACGGGCTCTACTACTTCTGAAGATGGCACAGTTACGGGAGTTTCCACATTGAAGGGAAGAGCCACTAACTTTTTCTCAATCTCACTGATAAGTGCTTTTATAAAAACAGGGTATGACGGAGTCTCTTCTTCCTCACCAAACAATTTTTCAGAAATAACCTCAATATCAAGGGAGACAGGTTCTCCACCTTCTCCTTTTTGAAAAAGCATCTTAGACTTACCAATATAGTTAGTAAAAGGAGCTGTTTTTGTGATTATTTTTTTGTTTTCACCATCTCCTGTTATCAATAGTTTTTCATTTCTTATACTGAAGGTCCCTATCTTTATAAGCCTCCATTCAGGGTTTGTAACTATAAATTCATACTCCTTAAACTCCATTAACCAGAGAGTGGAAAAATCTACATACTCTTTACCTTTATTATGGAAAATATATATGCCTTTTTCTCCTTTCTTCAGGGTTTCAAGAATCCCTATCTCTTCACTGCCTCTCTTAATTAAAACACTTGATACACACGTGTTTCCTGAACAATTGGAGCATTTTTCAGTGAGAATGTCTATTGCAATTTTTTCACTAATCTTCTTTTCTTCCATGAAGCAGTACGCTTTGATAGATATTTTATACATCTAAAAAACGTTTGTCAAGAAAACGAGTTGCTTCATTTAAAATCTATACGAAATGCATTACCCTCCTTTGTCTGAAGCAAGATAAAA
>CAYQJV010000080.1:0-4298 GCA_964417925.1 uncultured bacterium
GGGGGGTATATGTCTATGAATATCCGAATAGTATAATTGTGAAAGCAACAGAAACATTACTCCAGATAATGCTTGAATTCCCCACAATACTCGTTGGAGTTTTTGCGATGAGTATAATTGCAATTCCGATGGGAACCTATTCTGCATTTGCTGGTGCTTTTGCCCTGGCAATAATTCTCATGCCGTATGTTGCCGTTTACACGCAGGAAGCCATGAGACAAATTCCATTTACATATCGTGAAGCATCATTTGGACTCGGATTATCAAAAATTAAAGTAATATTCAGAGTATTAGTACCGCTCTCAAAAAGAGGTATCCTGACTGGCGTGCTAATAGGCATGGCAAAGGTTGCTGGAGAAACCGCTCCTCTGCTTTTTACAATAGGAGGGTTATATGAGAGTTATCCTGTATCTGTAACAAAGCCTGTTGGAGCCGTTCCATTACTCATTTACACTCTTGTTCAAAGCCCGAGTGAGGGAAATCATAGGATAACATGGGGCGCATCCCTCATCTTACTTTTAATTTTCCTCTTGATTTTCATACCCATAAGGGTCAGTTTGAAGGAGGTGAAATTATGAGCAAGTATGCAATAGAGACAAAAGATTTGAAAATCTACTATGGCAGGAAAGAAATTATTAAAGGCATAAATTTGAGAATACCGAAGCACACTATATTTGCCATAATGGGTCCAAGCGGATGTGGAAAGTCAACATTACTTCGTGCTTTCAATAGATTACTTGAATTAAACAAGGATGCGAGAATTGAGGGGGAGGTTTTGGTTTTTGGAAAAAATATATATACTCACAATGTAAATCCAATCGATGTAAGGAGGGAGATTGGGATGGTTTTTCAGTATCCGAATCCTTTCCCTCATCTCACCATATACGATAATGTGGCTCTTGGCTTGAAATTAAATAATCTTGTAAAAAATAAAGATGAGATGGATAAAAGGGTGAGATGGGCCTTGGAAAAGGCATCGCTATGGGAAGAGGTGAAAGATAGGCTATGGAGATATCCAGCATGTTTGAGTGGGGGTCAGAAACAAAGACTTGTTATAGCCAGAACCTTAGCGCTAAAGCCAAAAATATTACTTATGGATGAACCAACGGCAAATATTGATCCTGTGGGGACAAGAAATATTGAAAAATTATTGTTTGAATTGAAGAAGGATTATACAATTGTTCTTGTAACCCATAAACCTGCTCAGGCTGCAAGAACAAGCGATTATGTCGGCTTCCTTTATCTTGGAAAAATTATAGAAGTTGGTCAGACCAAAAATGTATTTAAAAAACCCAAGAATGAGTTGACTAAAAAATATGTAACTGGAGTTTTGGTGTAGAAGGTGATAGGATTGATGATATGCAAGAGAAAAGCTACACTCCATAGATGTATTGAAAAAGTAAGTTCAACATCTTACTTCCTCATCTTAACAATTCAGCTTGAGAATGGAGAATCTAAGTAGATATACAATAGGTATGAAAAAGTTCTACATTTTATCTTTTTGAATTTAACAGCTCATTTGTTAAAAATTCTTGAAGCTCTTTTTCCAATCTCTCTACTAGTAGATATGAGGAAAGTTCGAAAGGAGACAATTTCTTAATCTCTCCATCTTTTCTCTATCTTTATTAAGTTTTGTTCTATAAATTTTCTCCAGAAGGGAGATATTTCTTCTCGATCCTCACTTCTGAGTCTATAGTTGGAAGATATATTCTCTTAATTATCACCTCTAAGTCTGTAGCTGGAAAGATTCCATACGATGCTTTCAGGTATAAATTTTCTAATAGGATGCATGTCTAACGGAAAAGCTTTAATCTTTATATCCTTGTTCATTATTTTACCAACGATCTCTGGAGATATTTGCCACCAAGGTATTTTAACTCTTAGTTAAATGACTTTAGTGCTCACGCTCAGACAAATCCAGAGTTTCTTCATAAGGTAGATAACCTTCTTTAGAAACTCTCAATATATAATTTGCCCTTAGAATTTCAAATTCTACTATACCAGATGCATTTGTAGTTTTGGTGAAATTATCTAAATTCTTTGATAAAAGATCAACAGAGGCATTGCTAATAGGCCTTCCAGACTTATCTCTAACTTTTATCACTAATTTAGTTATCAAATACCGTTCCACAACCTCTTGTGAGGTTGTGGAACGTTTATGTTTAGAAACATTTACGAATTTCTTATGGAGAAATATCCTTTCTTCGAGACCTTCAGAATGAGAGTGTAATTTGTAAAGGGAAGGTTTAAAAATTCTGCCTTGCCTTCATTATCAGTTATTTTGTTTAAAATATAGAATTTGGAAATAAGAGCAACTTTTGCTTGAGCGATTGGAGTAAAATCCTTGTCTATTACGTATATTACGGTATTAAATCTCTCTGAAGGAGACTCCTTCAGATGTACTAAAGTGAAAACCTTCCTGTAACATTCCATCTCGCAACATTTTTTAAATAAGCTCTCTTATCTTTGGGTTAATTTTTTGAACACTCTTGATTCTAAATTACATGTTTATGGCAACTAACTCTTCATGGGTACATGAAGAAGCATAATACACCATCTATTTTAGAAACAGAACACTGAAAAATAACGCTATGCAACAGAGAAACAAGAGCATTTTTGAAATATCAATTCCCGATGGAAAAGCTTCTACGGTCTTTATTTCACCGCTGGATTATTAATTTCAAATGTCATGTCTATAGAAGTCATATTATATTTAGAATAATTATTCTAATATCATCCGTCATATCTTGTATGGTATCAGAGATCTCCTCGAACATATCCGCTATTTCTTTGATAACATATTTTTTATCAAAGGATCGTTTCATTTCAAGAATTTTAAAGGACATTTCTCTATACTGTTTATCTATTATTTTTTCTAGTTTATCTATAGTTAAACATTTTTCTAAAGCCTTATCGGGAGCATGAGTCATTTGAAGAACTATTTCTCTAAAAGTTTTGAATGAATTTAAAACCTTACCTGCTAGATCTGAGAGAAGTATTCCTACATCCTTTGGTATACTCCATTTCCTATGATAAACTTCACTTAATCTATATGTTATTCCTATAGATTTATCTGCTATTCCATTAAGTTTAGTAAGTATCCTTATCCAATCTTCTTTATTAAGCATTGCTGGAGATGCTTTTGAGATATAACTTATTATATCTTTTCTCAGCTCATCAATCCTATCTTTAGATTCAACCAATTTATTGATATTAATATCTACTTTCTTGACAGAATAAATGCTATAGGTCATTTGACAAGAAATTTCTAAAAGATCATAAATTTGGTTAAGTTGAGCATATATAAAGTTAATTACTTTTTCATTACCTAGAGGACTTTTTATTGAAAGTGCAAGATCTTTATTATTAATATTCAATTAAACCCCCAGCCATTATTTTATATCCTAATATTTTTTAAGCATATATAAGGATTTGCATTAGATAATGTAGAGAATAGGATATGTTTTAGGAAAGTTTTAATAAATGATAAAATATAAGATAAAGATAAATGAACGAATTATGGAATCGCGGGGGTGCCCGAGCAAGGCCAAAGGGGCTGGATTCAGGTGTATGAAATTTCCAGTGGCGTAGGCCTACGCGGGTTCAAGTCCCGCCCCCCGCATGGTGATATTATGATCTACGAAAAACTTTTTCATCTAGTGCTTAGCTTTCGAAAGGATTTGGATGAAGAAAAATTAAATAAAATGGTGGAGAAAAAAATAAATGAACTAGGAGGTCTTGTAAGCAGAGATGCCGCCCTTTTATTAATTGCAAAGGAATTGAAAGTGGATATTCCCTATGATATTTTTGATGTATATAATTTTTCTTCAATGAAAATAAAGGACTTAGTTGAAGGATTAAAAAATGTATCTTTATCGGGTATAGTTTATAGAATTACTCCTCCACGTATTTATTCTACAAATAGAGGAAAAAGACGGGTACAGAAAATTTATTTTTTTGATGAAAGCGCAAATATAAGATTAACTCTCTGGGATTCACAAATAGATGATGCTAATAAAGCTGGACTAAGGTTAGGAACACTTATGAAAATTCAGGGAGCGAGAGTAAGTAAATATAAAGATAAACTAGAGCTTTCATTGAACAAATCTGGAAAACTAATTTTTCAACCTCATGATACAGATGATTATAAAAAACATATTCCTGAAAAATATAGAGGCCAAGATCTCAAAGTACTTGTTACTAATATAGTCACTAATACCCTTTATAAAAACCTATCTGTTTTAACGGGATTCAGCGACAATAAAATATATGTTAGAATCCTCTTTTGGGGAGATTCG
>CAYQJV010000081.1:0-4226 GCA_964417925.1 uncultured bacterium
CCAAAAATCTCATCCATCATTAGCTTAACATAATGCACCATTCTATAATCCAAATGAACATAGATTGAGCCATCGTTAGCTAAAAGCTCCTTCATCAAAACAAGCCTTTCATACATGTAGTTGAGGTAAGATGCTATTCTTTCCTCTGGTGTTTTTCCGCCCCACATATCTCTATAAGCGAGTTCTTCCATTATTGAAGGACTTTTTACAATCTCGCTCTTTGGCATCAAATCCTTCCAGCTTTCTGGCATTGGAACTTTAAAAGAAAAGTCGGCACCTGTGGCAAAAGGAGGATCAATGTAGATGAGTTTAATCTTCCCTCTCAGATTTATCATTTCTCCGTTTATATTTATTCCCTGAAGCAGGGAAGACATCGCCAATTTGTTATCTCCCCAGATGAGTAAGTTCTTCCAAACCTTAGGGTAGTTTTTAGGCCAATTTTCTTCAGGAAATATAGGAAAGAGTCGCTGTGGGGTTGAACGCTTCTTATCTATTCCCAAAAGCTCAATTTTTTGAAAAGGCAAAGGTATTTTCTTTACTTCCCGCATCTTTCCGTAATTTCTATCGACACTCTCCTTTGTAAACTCTCTTTCTCTCTTTCCATCCCAGAGCAGTTCAACCCATCCACTCATTTTAAACCCTCCTATTACAGTTGATGTTGCCTAACGCTTCCAGCATAAAAAAGTTTTGGCGAAGAAAAAATTTGTGTGAGTGCCGTCAGGCACGAACCTTTTGTGCTGTGTTATGTAAAGTTGCGCTCTATTTTCTTCAACCATCATGACTTAACTCCCAATATTTTCTCTTTAGCTAACTTTACAATTTCCCTACTATCTATACCGCCATCAGGTTTATCTTTTGAAACTATAAGTCTATCTATATATCCATTCTTCTCATACCATTCCCTTTTTCTTTCCCAATCATTTTTGTATTCCGGATCTTCTAACATTCCGAGATGCTCCCAGTAAAAAACCTCTCCTTCATACTTTATTGTAAAGTCGGGCAGTCTAAAATCTTTTCGGCCTTCTTTTGAGTATAACGGTTTTTCATATTCGTAGCTTATACCCAAATCTGACAAGATATTTGCAATAATAACCTCTGACTTCGACCTTACCAATTCGCCTTTTTTCGTTATATGTATTAAATGCTCAGGATGAAGTAATCTAATTTCTTCTGGTCGGCCAACCAATTCGAATAGACTGGTATTTCTTCTCAAGATTTCTGAATACTGGGGTTTTCTGAAAGTTATTAAAGGTGCAATATCTTTTTCTATAAGAAGTATAACCTTCTTTCTAAACCTGGTTAAAGCAGTATATATAAGCTCTCTTGACATTGTTCCCGCTTTTTGGGGCAAAACGAAAAAGACAATATCAAAATCGCTACCTTGAGATTTATGAACAGTAATTGCATAGGCTAATTCAAGATTTTCATCAACTTCAGAACTATAATAACGATAGCTCAAATCAGGTTGAGTTGAAAATTTCACATCTATGTATTTTTTGTTGGTTCTATCTATCTTACCCACCCTAACTATCTTACCCACCTCCCCATTTGCAACATAGCCATCTACCCTGTTGCCGTCTTTCCAACCTTCCCGTCTTGAATTAACGATTTGAATGACTTTATCTAGCCATACCATCTGTTGTTCTCCAAAAGGTCCTGGCATTTTTTCTTTTTTAGCTTTTTCTATAAAACCACCCTTGTATTCTTTCTGAATAATACGGTTTATCTCGGTGGTGCCAAATACCTGCATGCGAGTAGGAGATAGAATTTGCCAATTATCAGGGTTCTCAATAGATTTATTAAATCCTTTATAATCAGGCCTTTCATCCTGAAAGAGATTAAGATTTTCTTTGAGACATTTGTCCAATACATCATAAAGTTCTTTCTCATCATTCCAGAAGTGAACCTCAAGATCCCCAGATACTTCTCGCCGGGCTACTTTAGAAAGAATCTCATCATCTGCTGGTGAGATTTTATCACCTAAAAAGGCATCTGCAAGCTTTAAGGCTTGACTTTCTTTATCTTCATAGCGGACTCTCTGAGTTAGGCGAGCAATATGCTTTTCTTTATCCTCAGAGCTCTCCAGCCATTTTATAATATCAACAAAGGGCCGTCCAGGACCTATTGGGGGTAATTGATTCGGATCACCCACGAGAATCAATCTTTTAACGTCATTAAAATCAATAGCTCTAAAAAGTGTAGCCAGTAAATCAGTGGGAATCATTGAGGCCTCATCAATTATGATAGTTGACGCTCCTTGTTTTTCCCCTTCTTCTTTTAGAGAGAAAGTTTCTTCTTTAATCCAACCCAACTTCATAAGAAACTGATGAATCGTCTGAGCCTCTTGACCTATGATTTCCTGTAAACGAACTCTTGCTTTTCCTGTGGGAGCAAGTAAAAGTATTGGTCGGTTCCCTTCTTCTTTCTTTATCCCTCTAAGGAGTACTTTCAATACAGTAGTCTTTCCAGTACCTGCACGCCCAGTTAACACAGAAAAACGGAAGCGAAAAATATTATCGAGCGCTTTTAGCTTTTCTTCACGAGCTTTTTCCTCAATTTCTTTGTCAGAAATTCGAATATCTTTAAGCTCTTCTTCCATAAGTTGTTTCCAGAGATTATTATCCGGTCTTTTCTGATATTCTTTTTTCACCATTCTATTTAACCGTTTTCTTATTTCTTCCTCTTGTCTGCGGAGAGATTTCAATGCAATTACTTGAGGATTTTCATCAGGTAAAAAGGCTAACCTTTCCTCGTAAAATTTCCGATTATACAAGATAATACCTTTATCTGGTTCGCACGAACGATTTTGGGGAAGTCTTTTTCTAACTCTTTTGATAGCTTCGTCTATAGATAAAAAGGTATCGCCTTCTTTCGAAGCGCCTTTCAAAATCTCCACTAACAAAGCCCTTACCCTTCTCTTATCGTCTTTGTTTATAGTCTTGAGAGAGCTTTTTACTCTGGCAATCTCCTCTGAGGGAAGCATTCCCCTATCTATTGTCTCAAAATCTACTGGAGGTGAATTCTTATCCCCGTCATCTAACTCTGAAATTATGTAAGGATTCTCAATTATTCTATCTTCAGAAACTTTTATGAATGCTTCTTCACGTTTCGTAGGATTACATATTCTTTCGACTTGTTCTGTCGAAAGCTCAAAATGAGTTAGTAATTTTAGAAGTTTTCTTCTCTTTTCAGGAAGCTCTCTCCATTTATCACAAGCTTTTTTAAAATCTTCTTGCCGTTCCTTAGGAGGCTTTCTTTTACATTCAAGAATTGAAAATATAAAATCAAAAATACTTTCCCCATTTGCTTCCTTTGGGGACAAGACACTACGATGGTATGTTACTCCGTTTTCAAATCCCAAATATTCCAATACACTTCCAATACCCGGAAAGCGTCCGCGATTTTTCCAGACTTCACTTAATACTTTATTAAGCCATTTGAGTCTAAACTCCCAGGTCTTACCATACGGTTCATGAACTTTATTTTCTTCTATTATTGTATTTACTGACTGGATAACTCTTTCAAGAATTCCTACAGCGATATCGTCAGGTACATGTTCAGCTACATAGGAAAAATAAGGGCGCGCTGAGGTTGGAATTACACAGATAATATTTGATGGATCATGACCACCATTAAGGTATTCTTGATATGGTAAACGAATACCTTCACCAGGAAAATTAATGGTTACACATCTTGACCATAATGGATAATCATCTTCATATCCTTCTTTTTTTCCAAAATAGAGTTGCTTTCCGAGTTTAGATATACGTCCAATTCCTACAAGTATTCGATCACTTTTTTCTTCTTTGAGTGGGTTACCGTGATTTACATAAAAAAACACTAGTGATTTTCCCGGTTCTATTTTGTCCCAAAATTCTTTTAAATTATGTAATTGCTTTTGAGGATTGTTTTCCCATCCCTTACCATTTTCTTTGAACATTCGTCCATACGGGCTTGTACAGAAAGAGTAAGGGGGAATATCCTCTGGTACAGAGGGCAAATTTCTCCAATTTAATGGGTCGTGGTGGATGATTTTGAAACCAATAGACGAGAAAACCCCAGGATCCCTTGAACAGGGCGGTAAATTATCGGGAGAAATTTCATTTAGGCTTTTTCCTGCATTCTTTGATTCAAATTCTTCATCTTTACCATCTCGGATATGTTCATGAACCATGCATGAGACATTTAATCTAGGCTTATTACATATACGACCGTTCCACCCACTA
>CAYQJV010000082.1:0-3759 GCA_964417925.1 uncultured bacterium
CTCCGGGGAATTTCTCATTCAAACTTCCATCATTTTTTAGAACTCTCCAGTATGGTGTAATATCTTCTCTACCTGCCTCCCTCTCCTCCTCAGCCGCCTCTGCTATCAACCTTATAAAAATCCCGGTTGTAAGTGGACAGGTAACACCAACTGAAAAATCTCTGGCAAGTTTCTCTCTTATCTGTGTAATCGTAATAAGCTCCCCTTCCTTCACCCCTCTAATTAACTTCTCTATATTCTCAGGATTCGGAATAAGCATCTTACCTTTTCCGAATTTTTTCTCCATCTTTGATGGTATATCCACAATCTTCGGAAGGTCATCCTTTTTGAGTTTTTCTCTGGCAGTTTTTCGTGATTTCATTTTGCCTCCCATTCTTCCATAGTCTTCCATAGATAAAAAGATTTGGGAGATATTTTTTTCAACTTGTTGAGGACTGGCCAATGTTCCAGAGTTCCAGAAGTTAAATCGGCTTCTTTTAGTTCTTCCCTTATAAATTTCCCAATGTCTATGGAGATGTCATTTTTTAAAATTGAAGCTATGAACGCTACCCCAGAAGCATCCTCCTTTGCGTCACGCAGAGAATATTTCCCTCCCTTTATGAAACTCTTAATTCTTCTGATTCCATCCTTCAATTCTTTTGTATTTTCATTTGATATACTACCTTTAAAATCAATTTGACATATCAAAAAAGATGTCTGGAAAGAATCTTTTAAAAACTTTTCAACATCTGGCTCATGTTCTTTTAACTCTGCTTCTACCTGCGCAATTCTCCTATAACTCTGTTTTAATCTATTCATATCTTTTAAGTGGTCAAACAGCCTTCCAAGGTCAAAAAGTTGCTTTATAATTTCAGTAGATTTTCCCTGCCCATAAGGAACCCCGATGGTATTGGGGGCAAAAGCTGTTAATTTGTCGGCAAATAAATCTTCAACAGACGGAAGTTTTACCTTTACTTGCCTTTTATTCTCAAAGAAAATAGTGGTAACGCTTTTCTCTACAAGACAGTTATAAGGATTTTTTCTTAAATCAAGTACGTCTAACAGAATAGGCTCTTCTCTTTCATTCATAGCAGACTTATAATAAAATTTGTAATGCTTCAAACGGCCGGAAGGTTTCCTTCTCCTGTTATCCTTTTCCCATCCCACAAATGGAGTTTCATTAACGATTTCATTAAATATCGTAGGTAAATTTAAGTTTTGTTCCAGAAAAATTACGTCAATATCAATCGAAAGTCTTTTGAATTCTTCTCCTAAAAGAAGAATAATACTTGTCCCTCCCTTAAAAATCAGGTTAATTCCTTTTTCAATTAACTTGCCAAGAAGTTGGAAAGCATATATCACTTTCTCAACGAGTGTAGGATCATACTTCTGTTCTTTTGCAACTCTTCGTATCCAATCTTCTCCAAAACAAGATTTTTTAATCATTATTTTACCTTTGCGGCTTTTTGTAAAAATGTCGCGTAGGTATAATACTTAACTCCTGGAGAAGAGACTTTAAGCTTTTTTTCATTTTTCTCTCGTAAGCATAGTCTAAAAACTTACTCATATTTATCACGTAATTCCTAGTCACACTCTGCAAAATATTTTTGTACTCTTCCATATCCATAAGATTGAGCCTGTAAATTTCACGGTAAAGATCTACAAGAATTTTCTCAATACTAGCAAATTCAGTCATTTCATTTCGAATCCGTGCAAAGGGTCTCAGTATTATAGTTCTTTCTTTTACACTTATAAACTTCTCCGCTTCTTTCTGGGAGGGATTTTTATATACTGTATATTTCCTCTCCTCAAGAAGTTCTCTCACATATTCCATAAATTCTCTCTCTACATAAACAAAAGTCAAAAAGTTAAAGGGAATATGGAGAAAAAAATCTTTAAGTTGTTCTGTACTCCAGCATGAAAATTTTAACTCTGGAAATTCAGTAGATATAATTGACACAACTTCTTTCACAGGTTCTCTATTCAGATACAGTTTATCACTAAGCAACGAGTACCACCCTCTTCCGGCAGAATGCAAAATACCCTTTTTCTTCAAATTATAGAGGTAAGCTTTTAAATTTTGTGGAGAGAATTTGACACCTTCGCGGGTAAGAAATTCCCTCAAATCATCAATATGAAAGTATGGATACCTATCAGCAAATTCAATGACTTTATTTTTTATTTTTTTCTTATCAGGTTTCATAATTTTTAAATCCTTTTAATATTTTCCACTGAGGCAAGTATCTTTTTCACTTCTTCTAATTTTTTCTTATCTATCTCGGACATCGGATAATTAAATAATGAGTATTCATCCGGGTTAAGAGCCTGCCAAGACATTAAATAAGACAATATATCTACAGTTATTATGCCGGGAGTTAAATTTGTGGATTTCACCAAAAATGGTTTTTCAAATAAAACATAACCTCTTTTTCCCAAGTCTGTATTAATTTCCATAAACAATTTGTCCTCCTTTATGTCATCACGTTTATCAACATACAACGCAACCAATCTTTTATCTCCCTTCTTACTCTTTGGTTTCGGTAAGTTATTCATTATGGATTTCAATAGTAAAATAAAGTTCTCTTCAGTGTTCCCTTTAAAATTGTTTGCGAAATAAAAAATATAACGTGCATTTTTCTTCGCCTTCGAACTCCGGGCTATTCTATTAATAAATTCGATGCGCTTATCCACTGAAACGGAAGAATCTCCTTTTTTTGAGAACATGTATCTACCCTTAAATTCAATCTGAGGATCCCATTTTAATTCAAAAAAAGCCTTATAAAAATTTTCTTTAATTTTTGCATAACTCGATGAGGCAATTAAAATTGCTCCTACACCTAAAAAGTTGGGATCTTTTTGCGATGGGGCAACTTCATCCACGAATAAAAATTTCATACTCAGAACTCCTTTTAAACTTCTTTCTTTATTTCCTCTTTTACCACTGTCCAGCGCCATTCAAAATCACTGAAAATATATACCAAAACAATCCCCAAATCAAGCGCCTGAAGTATTTTATAAATCCCCTATTCCTGCATTTTATCCCCACACCGCCTTAAACTTCTCCCAAACCTCCTCTAAACACCCCGCTCCAAACGGCTCCCCATGCGATGGATAAATTGTCTCCACTCCACCATCAATCAATTTCTTCCAGCTTCTGAGTAGTGTGTTTTTATCCTCTGCAAAATAGGTCATTCCTCTTTTTACAAAGGGGAGCTTCACATTCATACAGAGATCTCCCACAAATGCTTCACCTGAAGCGAGTATTAAAGAGATGGAACCCTTTGTATGTCCGGGGGTATGTAAAATGATTCCATCAACCCCCATACCTTTGAGGTCAAGTTTATCCTCCATAATTATGTCCGCCTTTACCGGATCATAGGAATGCCTAACTAAAATAGAGAACTTTTCTGCAACCTTTCCCCAGAAATTTACACCCCTGGGGATTGCAGAATACCCCGATTCCAGGTTTTCCGCCTCATCTTTATGAATAATGATTTTCGCTCCTGTCTTTTCCTTAATAAGCGCAGCACCTCCTGTGTGATCATAATGGGTGTGTGTGAGAACAAGATATCTTATGGAATCCAGTGGTATTTCTCTATCTTTGAAGAAATTAAAAAGTATGTCTGTCTCACCAGGTAGACCACTATCAATCAAAATGTATCCATTTTCTGCCTTTACTAAAAAACACTTAGTGTAACCGACCTTGATCTTAAAAAATTCAGTGCTCTTCATTCATCCTTAAATGGGCTTGCCTCCACAAGGGTTTTAATATCTTTCAGA
>CAYQJV010000083.1:0-3753 GCA_964417925.1 uncultured bacterium
CGGGGGTTCGAATCCCTCCGCCAGCTTTTGGGCAGGTACCCAAGCGGCCAAAGGGGGCAGACTGTAAATCTGCTGGCGGAAGCCTTCGGGGGTTCGAATCCTCCCCTGCCCATTTATAATGATCATCATAAAAGTCTGTTATTTATAGAAGGAGGTTATTACGTGTTTTATTTTATTATAGGCAGTTTTGTGTTAATAGTGATTATAATTGTCATCTTTATGCAATTTAAAATTTCTCTCCTTTCTGAGATAAAATCTGCCAAAGAAGTGACAGGACTTCTTGAACGTCAGATTGGAGAGTTGAAGAAGGAGTTTACAGAAAAAATGAATTTTACAGCTTCAGAAATGTCACGCAGACTCGATACTACTTCGCAAATGATAACTACTGTGCAAAAGAATTTGGGAGAGCTCTCTCAAGCTACAAGGGAACTTTCAGAAGCTGCAAAAGAAATGAAAAAACTTGAAGATGTATTAAAGGCTCCTAAACCCAGAGGAGGAATGGGAGAATTGATGCTTGAGAATCTTTTATCCCAGATTCTTCCGAAAGAATACTACTTTTTGCAGTATAGATTCAAAAACAATGTAGTTGATGCTGTGATAAGACTGGGAGATGGTCTTGTACCTGTAGATTCTAAGTTTCCTCTCGAAAATTTTAAGAAATTGATAGATGCAGAAAATGATGCAGAAAGAAGAATACAGAAGAAAAAATTTGTACAGGATGTGAAGCGTCATATTGATGATATAGCTCAAAAATACATACTACCCGATGAGGGAACTTATGATTTCGCTTTAATGTATATACCCGCTGAAAACGTGTATTATGAAGTAATTATAAAAGAAGAAAAAGATGAAGATTTGCTCCATTACTCTCTTTCCAAAAAGGTAATACCTGTTTCTCCGAACAGTTTTTATGCTTATCTTCAGGCAATAGTGTTGGGATTGAGGGGAATGAGAATAGAAAAAAGAGCATCTGAGATAATAAAGGGGCTTTCAAGATTATACGGAGATCTTGAAAAATTCAGGGAGGATTTTGAAGTTTTAGGAAAACATATATTAAATGCTAAGACAAAATATGAAGAAGCCTCAAGGAAACTTTCACGATTTGAGGATAAATTAAAAGGAATGGAAGAATCTCCAAAGCTCCCGACCGGATAATTTTTTCTTAAATGAAACTGGAGATGTTTTCTTTTAAAAGAGATGCAAGTTGTTCCTTATGGGTAACTTTCTTTTTAGTTTTGGTTTTACAGGTTTTATGCTTCTTTTCAATCTCTATCTAAAAAGTGTCGGATATGGAGAAGCAAGTATAGGAGTCTTACTTGCTTTAGGAACTTATGCCACGATGTTTGCTGTTTTACCTGCTGCGTTTATTGCAAGAAGGATTCCTTTAAAACCTCTTTTTATAATGGTGGTTCTTTTTTCTGCTATAGGAAGATTGATACCCGTGATTAGTGAAAGATTTGAAGAGATGATCGGAGGGATGGTAATTTTCTGCTTTTTCATCGGTAATAGGAGGTCCCCTTATGATGCAAATAACTTCTTCAAAAGAAAGACCCCATTTATTTAGTATAAGTTTTGCAGTGAGTCTTGCTGCAGGAATTTTTGGTAATATTGTTGCTGGTAATCTTCCTGTATTTTTAATTCAAAAAGGCTTTAATGTTGTATATGGATATCGTATCTCACTAATTTTCATATTTTTATTTCTATGCTGTCATTAATACCTTTTATGTTAATTAAAGAAAAAAGGATAGTAGTAGAGAAAGTTATTTTCTGTTCCTTTTTTATTTTTCTTAGCAGTTACTCATAATATTTTGGTAGCAGGAATTTCTTTTCTTTCAAGGGCCTCCCTTATGAATATGGCTCAACCTCTTGTTTCCAATTTTTCCTTGGAAATGGTAAATAAAAATGATAGAGCTTTGATTTCGGGAATACTCACAGTTGCTTGGCTTTCTGCTTGGGCTTGAGTGCCAACATAGGAGGTAAGTTGATAGAAAAGTACGGTTATTTTATTCCGTTCAATCTTACATTAACTGCCTATATTATTTCAAGTATTCTCTATATTGTGGTTGTTCTTCCTCTTGAAAAAAGAAAATGGGGAATTGACATCTTTAAATATGTATGTATCCTCTTTTTAGATAAACAGGAGGTGAAATGCTCGGTGAAAAGAAGATAAAGGCTCTATGTGAGCATGCTCTAAGTAAGGCGAAAGGTTGTGACATAGAGGTTGTCGTGTCTGGATATGAGTCTCATCTTACAAGGTTTGCAAATTCTATAATTCATCAAAATGTGTCTGAGGTAAACACCCAAATAACGGTGAGGATTATAAAAGGTAAAAAAATAGGAGTGGTTACTTCAAATGATCTTTCAAAAAGAGGTATAGAGAGGGCAGTATCTGATGCAAAAGAGATTGCTGAAAATACTCCAGAAGATCCAGATTTTGCAGGACTTCCTGAGGGGAGTAAAAAGTATAAGGAAATCCCTTCTTTTTATAGAAGAACAGCTTTATTTTCTCCTTTAAAAAGGGCCCAAGCAGTTGATATAATTGTGAAGATAGCAAAAGATTATGAACTTCACGCTTTTGGTTCTGTTACAAATGGTGTAACAGAAATTGCAGTTTTCAATTCAAAGGGAGTATTTGCATACTTTGCAGGTACTGATGCTTTTGTAAATGTTACTATGCAAAATGGAGCAGGTTCAGGATATGCAGAGACTGCATCAAGAGATATAAAAGAAATTGATTTTGAATCTGTTGCAAAGAAGGCTGCGGAGAAAGCAATGCTTTCGCAGAATATTAAAGATTTGGAACCAGGAAAGTACACGGTTCTTCTTGAACCTCTTGCAGTAAGAGATTTTATTGAATATTTAGCTTGGCTTGGTTTCGGTGCCAAATCGTACATTGAAAAAACATCCTTTATGTATGGAAAGATAGGGAAAAAAATTACAGGTGATAATATAAGTATAATTGATGATCCTTATAATCCCTTAGGTTTTGCTTTTCCTTTTGATTTTGAAGGGGTTCCAAGGAAAAAAGTGACTCTAATACAGAAAGGAGTGGCTAAAGCTATTGTTACAGATTCAAAAACCGCTAAAAAGTTGAAGAGAAAGAATACAGGGCATTCCTTGGGAGGCAACATTTCCAATCCCATTCCTCTGCATTTGCATCTTTTAAAAGGAAAGGATAGTTTTGAAAAGATGCTTGCGTCTATGGATAAAGGACTTCTTGTTACAAGATTCCACTATATAAATGTTATTGATCCAAGAAAAACTGTAATAACAGGTATGACGAGAGACGGTTTGTTCTGGATAGAAAAAGGTGAAGTGGCATATGCAGTTAAAAATTTAAGATTTACTGAGAGTATAATTGAAGCCTTAAAAAAGGTCAAAATAGTAGAACAAAGGGTGACTCTTGTTGGAGGGGGAGCAGGATATGGTGGGAGGTTTCCTGTGGGAAGTCTTGTTCCTTCCTTAATTATAGAGGAGTTTACATTTACTGGTAAAACAGAATTTTAAGGAGGTGTAAAATGGTTACTGTATTTTTATCCTTAATGATTTATTTATTGTCTCCTCCTGCGGATGTGAAAGCTTTTGATACTCCTAATGATGAAGGTGAAAGTATCACTGTACAGTGGAAACCTTCAGCAGATGAGCATTACCGAGATTTCAGAGGTTATGAGGTATACCGAGCAGAGAAAAAAGAAGGACCATTTGAATTTATTGACTTCGTAATGAAGGGAAAAACAGAATATGTAGATAAGG
>CAYQJV010000084.1:0-3372 GCA_964417925.1 uncultured bacterium
ACTGAAAGCGATATTAATAGGATACTGGTTGAACTGAAAAGCAGACCAACGGGGGCAGAGGGAGTAAAACAGATTTTACGATATTTAAAGGATGGTATTGCAATAAAATTAGAAAAGAGTAGGGAGTTGAGATACATTACACTCTTTGATTACGGAAATATCGAGAACAATGAATTTATTGTCAGCAGGCAAGTACGTTATGAAAGTGGCAACAATAAGATACGACCAGATATTGTTCTTTATATCAATGGTATTCCTATTGTTGTTATTGAATGTAAAAATCCAGCTGATCCAAATGTGAGCTGGCGAGATGCCTACAGACAGATAAAAGATTATGAGAACACAATTCCGGAACTGTTTAAATATGTGCAGTTCAGTATTGCAGCAGAAGAGGATGCAAAATATTTTCCGAATGTACGATGGCTTGATGATGTGCACGTTTACACATGGAGAAAGGGGGATTTTGATGTACTTAAATCAACACTGGAAATGCTCTCAAAAGAAAAGTTACTCGACTTCATCAAAAACTTTATATTTACGAGAGAGGAAAGGGGAAAGGCAACAAAAGTTATTGCAAGATACATGCAGTATGAAGCTGCCAATGAAATCTTCAACAGGGTTATAAAAAATTTAAAGGGAGAGGAAAGGAAAAATTCTGGTTTAATCTGGCATTGGCAAGGTTCAGGAAAAACATTGACAATGCTTTTCGCAGCACATAAACTGTACCGTGAAAAACTTCTGGAAAATCCAACAATATTTTTTATTGTAGACAGAAGGGATTTGGAGGAACAGCTTTATCAAGAGTTTTCGTTCCTTGATATAGGTATAGACCCAGATCGTATAGAATCAATAAAAGAACTCAAAGAAGCCTTGGCACATGATCGCGGGAGAGGAAAAAGAGGTATCATAATAACATTAATCCATAAATTCAAACCCGATGAATTGGAAATGCTGGGGAAGGAATTGGAGCAGGAAAAAGAAACTATTTTGTCACGGAAAAATGTTATAGCATTTATTGATGAAGGACACAGAACACAGTATGGAATACTTGCAGCTGAAATGAGAAGGATATTGCACAATGCTTTCTTTTTTGCCTTCACCGGTACACCCATTGCAAAAAGAGGGAAAGACACATATGATGTTTTCAGCTATCCAAAAGAAGGTGAGTCGTACCTCCATAAATATTTCATCCGCGACTCGATACGGGATGGTTTTACCCTTCCAATTATCTTTCAAACAAAAAGAGAAGAGCATATTAATCTGGATAAAGAACGCCTGAATTATTTCCTTACTCAGGAATTGGAGGAAATACCTGAAGAATATCGAACCGATGTCGAAAGCAAAATAAGAAAGAAATTAGATACCATACGGGTCATACTGGAAGATCCGGAGAGAATAGATTTTGTTGCTCAAGATATCGCACACCATTTCAAGGAAAATATAGATGGCAAATTTAAGGGAATGGTTGTTGCTGTCGATAGATTGGCGTGCATACGATTCAAAAGAGCATTAGACAAATATCTGCCAAAAGAATATTCAGAGGTTGTCATGACCTTTACCAAAAAAGATAGGAAAGAAATTTTGGAGTATCTACAAGAATTACAAAAACAATACAAGGGAAAGGAAATAGAAGATATAAGGAAAGAGATTGTAGAAAAATTTAAAGAAGAGGAATATCCAAAATTGCTCATCGTCACTGATATGCTTCTCACAGGTTTTGACGCCCCTAAGTTACAGGTTATGTATTTATATAAACCCCTGAAGGAGCACAGGCTCCTTCAAGCAATTGCACGAACTAACAGACCATATAAAGATGTAAAGGAAGCAGGCCTTATCATAGACTATGTAGGAATATTTGATAAATTTCAGGAGGCAATTGCAATTTACAGTAAAGAAGATATTACCGATGTCGCCTTCAACATAGATTATGAAATTAAGAAGTTCAACAAACTAATAGAAGAATTGGAAGCCATTTTTATTGGGATAGAAAAGAACAAGTATGACCGAAAAACACTCATGGATGCAATAAGAGTGCTGAGTGAAGACAGAAAAAATGCAAAACGCTTCTTAGTAAAATACAGGGAACTCAGACGAATATTTGAACTACTTGGCCCCAATCCAATAAAAATCAAGTATGTGAATAGATTTAAGTGGCTCACTGCAGTCTATCATACGTACAATAGACATGTAAAAAGATCAGACCCTGATGAAGCAGAAAGATATGCAAGAAAGTACTTCGGCAGGACCATCAACTACGTATATAAAACTATAGAGATGGGGAAAATAAAAGAAGAATTTCCGATACTCAAACTCGATGAAAACTATCTTGAAAAACTGGAAAACACATTTCCTGATTTGGAAAGCAGAGTATCCGATATGATTTTCACCCTTAATAAGTATGTCTTGGTGGATAAGTACCGGAATCCCATCTATGAAAGTATAGCTGATAAAGTCGAGAGAATTGTGAAGAAGTGGAGGGAGAGAGAAGCTAGTTTAAAGGAAACATATGAAAATCTGAAAAACATATTTCACGAAATTAAGGAATCAAATAAGCGGAAAAGAGAACTTGCCCTCTCTACTCCTGAATACTACACTCTCGTTATTTTAGAAAGAAAACTTGGAAGCTCCAATGAATTAATAGAATCGGTTAAAAAACTGAATAAGGACATCAAAGGGAAAGTTTTCAAGGGATGGAGTACGAAACCGAGTAGCCTCAAAGAGGTTGGAATTACTGTGAGGAGATTTTTAAGAAAGCTTCCTTTATCAAAGAAGGAGCGGGATGAGTTACATGAGCAAATCATCAAAATACTCAAAGACCAGTATTAAGGAAGTAGATGGCCTTAATATTTCATATGAGGTAAAATACAGGGATGTAAAATATCCAAGGCTTGAGTTAAAGACAGGGAAATTAGTTGTGATACTCCCACAAGATTTTAAAAACGAAAAGGAACTATTATTTAAAAAAACTGATTGGATAAATAAAAAGAAGAAAATAATCGATGCTGCCATAAAAAAAATATCAAAGGATAAAACGCAGAATGATTTTCTTTTGTTTGGAGAAAAATTTGCAATAGAAAAAGGAGTACACCATCCAATTATTGATTTTGAAAATAAAAAAATAAAAGCGGATTTTTCAGACGAAAGACAGGTTGCCAAACTAAAAAACATTTTTAAGCATTTGTTAAAAGAAAAAATAAGTGAAATCGTTGACCAACATAGCAAGAAGTTACATGTAAAACCAAATAAGATATATGTGCGGCATCAAAAAACGAAATGGGCAAGTTGTTCCAGTAGGAAAAATCTTAGTTTCAACTTAAAACTAGCGGCCCTACCAGAAGAGATTGTGAGGTATGTGGTTTACCATGAAATGGT
>CAYQJV010000085.1:0-3318 GCA_964417925.1 uncultured bacterium
TTCCTTCTTATGAAGTTGAGAAGAATTACTTGACTTTTAAGGTATTTTAATGTATAATAATGACATCATGATTGATTTTTTAAAAACCACGAAACAGAGGATTGAAGATGGGAAAGGCCAAAAGAAATAAAGAGGTCTTCCTAACACTCAAAGAGGTTGCACAATATTTAAGGATGAACTATAGGACAGTTCACAGGTTAGCAGAAAAAGGAGAAATTCCTGCCTTTAGAATAGGAAAGAGCTGGAGAGTAAAGAAGGATATTTTAGATAAATGGATTGAGGAACAAATAAAAGAGAAATCTAAAAAGGAGAAGAAATAATGCCTTTGACAGAAGAACAAAAGAATATTCTTTTAGATAGTGTTGGAAAGCCAACTCTTGTTTTAGCTGGTCCTGGCACAGGCAAGACCTATCTCTTGGCTCATAAAATATTGCATTTATTGAAAGAAAATATAGCCTCCAAGGAAGAAATTACAGCAATAACTTTTACGACAAAAGCAGCAAAACAGATGAAAAAGAGACTTATAGAGTTTGGCCTTTCAAATGAAGAACACCCTTTGATATGCACTTTACATTCTCTTGCTGTAAAAATGCTTAGAGAAAAAGGTAATGAAATAAATATACTTAAGGAATTCACAATCGCTGATGAATACGAATCTTATCTTGTTCTTGAAGATGCTATTCTTGATGTAAATCCAAATGCCAAATCTAAGATAAAGCAATTTTCAAATAAAATTTTGTTATTAAAAGCAAACGGAAAACATTCCAGTGATCTTAAAGATAGCTTGCTTAAAAAGATATATGTCAGATACCAAGAATTATTACGGTTTCATTCTGCCTTAGATTTTCAAGATTTAATATTGGAGGCCTATAGACTTTTAGAAACATCTCCTGAGGCTAAGAACCATTATCAGAGTAAATGCAGATTTTTACTAATTGATGAATTCCAGGATATAAATAGGGCTGAATATGCTCTTGTGAAATTGCTCGCTAATAAAGGGGAGGGGCTTTTTGTAGTTGGTGATGATAAGCAAAGTATCTATGGTTGGCGAGGTGGGGACCCGAAGATTATTTTAGGATTTACTCAAGATTTTGAGGGGGCAATAGAAAGACCGATGACAATCTGTTTTCGCTGTCCAGAGAAAATTATAAAGGGTGCTGATGAATTTATTAAACGAGAGCCTCCTTTAAATCCCGTGCAAAAAAATTCTGAACCAATTAAGGTTCTTGATTGCAGAAGTGATGTCCAAGAGGCAGAGTATATCTCTGAATGGATTAAATCTGCCATTAAAAGTGAACAATACTCACCTAAGGATATTGCTATCTTATACCGTGGTGGAGATATTGCAGATAAAATCGCTGAAAAACTCACTGAAGCAAATATTCCTATAACAAGACCCTCTCCAGAAGAGACAAAACACATGAGAGAATTTATTGCCTGCCTCAGACTTATTGTTGATAGAAGGGACAGTTTGGCATTAAGGGTATGTTTGGCGTCAAAATTGGCTAAAGGCATAGGCAGTAAGGCTATAAAGAAACTGCGTGACTATGCAGAAAATCATAATTGTTCTTTATGGGATGCGGTAATAACTTCCCAAAATGATGATTCTTTTAGAAGATGGCATAAGTCAATAAAGGCATTTGTTCAGCTTTTTGAGGATTTATCTGCTACTGCCTCAAAAGTGAAGTTAAATAAGCTACTATACGATGTAGCAAAAGCCTTTGGATACGAAAAAGAACCGAGAATAATAGATATGATTAAGAAAGCTGATGAAATTCCAGATGATTGGAGTTTGTATGATTTTATTCAGGAAATCAGAGGATTAAAAGGTGAAGAAAGTGCAGACCCTAAAGAGTCCGGAGAGGAAGAAATTGATGCTGTTTTATTTATTACCATGCATTCAGTTAAAGGTCTGGAAAGAAAAGTTATTTTTGTGCTTGGTATGGAAAAAGGAAGTTTCCCTTCATCGGATGGAGAGATAGAAGAACAAAGAAGACTTTTCTATGTAGCCATGACCAGAGCTAAGGAAAAACTTTTTCTGTGCTATGCAAAAAAGCGTGAGGGGAGATCGGCCAAAGGGTTTAGTTTTTTTGACAGATCGCCCTTTATATATGACATCCCTGATGCTTACAGAGAGTTTATCCGACCAACTGATTAGAAAGGAGAATTATGATGGAAAGTTATCCTGATAGGAAATGTGCTTTATATATAAGGGTTTCCACCGACAGGCAAGCAAACGAAGGTGAATCCTTGGAGGAACAAGAAAAACGACTTAGGAAATTTTGTAAAAGCAGGAACTGGAGAATTGTTAAAGTATACAGGGAAGAAGGAAAATCTGGAAAAGATACTAATAGACCACAATTTCAAAAGCTTCTTCATGACATTAAAAAAGGTAAGATAGACACGGTGATTGTAAAGAAAATAGATAGATTATCACGCTCTATATTAGATTTTGAAAAAACATATAAGTTCTTCGTGGATCACAATGTTGATCTTGTGTCTTTACAGGAAAATTTTGATACAACCACAGCAATTGGAAGAGCAGTAATCAGAATAGTTCTCATCTTTGCACAACTTGAAAGAGAACAGACATCAGAAAGGACAATAGATGTCCTTGAATTTAGAGCACAGCAAGGTTTATGGAATGGCGGATATCCACCCTTAGGTTATGATTATGAAAAAGAGAAGGGACTTGTAGTAAATGAAAAAGAGGCAGAGATGGTGAAACTTATTTACCAGAAATATCTTGAATTTGCTTCTTATAAGAAAGTGGCAAATTATCTTAATGCTCTTGGTTTCAGGACGAAGGTTTTTAAAAGTCGGAGGGGTAGAATTCAAGGTGGTAAACTTTTTACAAATACTGCAATAGCAAGGATTTTGAAAGACCCTCTTTATATTGGAAAAATAAAATATAAAGGAAAGATTTATGAAGGGAAACATCAACCTATTATTGATGAGGAAACTTTTAATAAGGTTCAAGAAATAATCAAAGCAAATCGTAAGATAAGAAAAAGTGTAAAGAAAAAGCCAAAGTATAATTTCCTTCTTGAAAGCATTCTCAGATGTGGCGTATGTGGAAGTATTATGTCACCCCGATGGGCTACCTCAAAAGGTAAAAGGTATTTCTACTATGAATGTACCTCTGTCGGGCACAGGGGAAAAGAAGCTTGTTCCAATCGTTCTATAAGTGCTCCAGCAATAGAAGAAGCTGTGTTGGATATCTTGAAAAATTTATCCCTTGATTGGCAATTCCTTTATGAGATAGTAAATTCTGCTAATAAAAAGGTAAAAATTGAATTAGAGAAGAAAGAAAAGGAG
>CAYQJV010000086.1:0-3131 GCA_964417925.1 uncultured bacterium
ACACTTTTAATAAGCTGATCCTTTATGGGAATATTCGGAAAAGGAAAAGCCATGGTAACTTTAACTTCATTTCCTTCAAGTTTTATATCCTTCACTATTCCCAGCTCTATCAAACTGCAATTGATAGCTGGATGTTTTACTTCTGAAAGTACTTCTCTGATTTTTTCTTCATCCATATTATCACTTCTCCTTTTTTAACTACTTTATTTATTAAAGTATGTCCTGACATGATGTGACAATTTCAGATATATCATCAAAAATGGTGCCTGGAACAGGGACATTATTGCAGGAGCCATCGCCATATATTGTCCGTCTTTTCCAAAAACAGCAATAAGTATGGCAATAGTTAAAGCAACATTTTTACCTACCGTTGTGAAAACAATCGCCTGATGTTTTCCATACTCCAATTTCAGAATTTTCTTATTGATATGAACTAAAAGATACGTGGTAAGAGAGTAAAAAATAATGGCAACTGGTGCAAGCATAAGAATTATTATATATTTTTGAATGATTAAATGGGCCTTTGAAGCAAAAATCAAAAACAACAACACATATAATGCTAATAATGTAACTGTTGAAAAATAAGGTTTTACCTCTTGATATTTTTCTGCATTATGCTTCCGTTCAATGTATTCCCGAGTTACAATTCCAAGAATAAAAGGCAAAACTATGATGAGTAATAAGTTCTTTAAAAGTAATGTTATTGGCATTGATATGTTTACAGCATTTGCAAAATATGCCCCAAAGATAGGATAAACTACTAGAGATGTAAGAAATGCGGATGTTAGAATAATAGTACCAGATAATATATGACCTTCTGCCAATCCAATATAACCAAGCCCCATGCTTGATGCTGGAGCGATGGAGAGGAACATTAATGCAAGTGCTATCTGGGTATCAGGCACAAAAAGTTTTACAAGAAAGTACATAATTATTGGCGCATAGATAAAATTGACAATTAATGCTGTAAGTAACGGTTTTGCTGAGCCTCTGATCTCTTTCAGATGTGAAAGAGACATGTTAATCATCATTGGATATATCATGATAAAAACTACCGGTAAAATAAGCTCTGAATATACCCCAGTTTGAAAATAATAACCTGCTATAAAACCAAATACTAAAGCAATGAGTGTATATAGTAGCATGTTTTTTGAAAGATTCTTCTGAATTTTCTCTATCATGTGTATTCCAATAGACATTTTATTTAGCCTCATTACTTTTTTATATACCTTTTCTTCATTCATATTATCATCTTGTATTATACGGGCAACTCTATTCTCCTATAACATTTTCGGTCAGGGTTTTAACTGGCTGATTTAAATACGCTTCCATGATATGCATGTTTTCCAGTATTGATCAGTGTTACTGACCAGAAAAAGACTAAAAGCCAGTATAACGCAAAACCTATATAATCTATCAACTCCATGTTAAAGATACTGGAGACAGAATGACTGGCAGCTACATAAGCACCGAGAGGAAAAGTAAATGCCCACCATGACATGGCGTAAGGTAATTTTAGTCTTTTTATATAATGTATAGTCATAATAATCGCCATCGTAACCCACCATATTCCAAATCCCCAGAAGAGCAAAGCAAAAACAAAGAATGGCTCTTTTAACGTTATAAATTCTGAATTTTTGACTAAATTAATTAAAGCTACCGTTCCAGCACCGATTGGACCTAAATTTATCCATATTGTAGGAGCAAGTGTACTTGGCAGAGGATGATGCAGAATAAATCTGTACATACAGATTGCCAATAAAGTAAGATATATAAAGAAACCTGCCCCCCACCCAAAATAGTCCAGAAAGATAACAAATTCTTTGAATAACCCTGAAAATTCAGGGATAAGTAAAGCTCCAGGAATGGGAAGCACAATGAGTCCGACAGGAGGTATAAACCATGAAGGATTTATATGATCCAGATTTACATGCTCCCCTCTGATCATAATGTATGGCGTTAGAATTCCAAAAAATATCGTTAAGAACGCCCCTGAAAACCAGAATATCTCCCCTATCAATAAATTCTTATCGATTACCAAGAAATTGGCAGAGAGAACAAGCATACCTATAGCAATGGTGGCATAAAAATTAGAAATTACAGGATGTTCCAGATCTTTCAACGCTTCTTTCTTAAAGATTATCCACCTCAAGATCCATGGTATAAGTAATATAAAAAATAACACAGTATTGAAATAAAATAACAAGAAAGAAATATTTTTTAAAAATGGGAGATACTGTGAATAAAATAAGCTGGTCATTGCCAGAATTCCAGTACCCATTACCGAGGCAAACCACGAAGGCGTAAAATTCTTTATAATCTCACATTTGCAGTTGATATCTCTTAGCATTTTATCACCTTTTGGTATAATATAGAAGTTTCAATATGTTCCCTCTATAAAAATATTTCGTTTCAAATTGTAATACAGATCAAAATATTTTTAATATTCTCTTACAAATTCTAACTATGAAACTTGATGAAATCGATAGAAAAATTCTCAGTATACTGAAAGAAGATGGAAGAATATCTCTCACAGAGCTGGGAGAAAAAATCGGAATGTCACATGTTGGTGTGAAAAAAAGGCTGGATAAACTTTATGATGTTATCAAAGTATCTCCTGTTATAAATCTGGAGGATCTAAAATTCAGAGTAATTCTGGTCTCAATAGAAACACAAAATTATGAGAAACAGAAAGAAATTATAAAAAAATTTAAAAATTGCCCCAGAATTCTTTTCATTTTAAAAACTACAGGAGAATACAACACACTTATTGGAATGATCGCTGAAAATAAAGATGTGGAGGATAGTATAAGAGGAAGCTGTTCCATCCGTACACTGGAGAGTATAAGAAGGAGTGAGGTGGAAATAGGTGAACTAATCTACCCAAAATATTTTCAATCCTCAATTTTTGAAAAGTCAGATCTTGAAAAAGCTCCCTGTGGGAGAGATTGCTCAGAATGCCTGAGATACAGAGAGAAAAAGTGTTTGGGATGCCCTGCGACGATCTATTACAGAGGTTAATTACTCAAAACATTTTTATCCTCAATTAACAAATTTTGTCATGGAGTTCAGAGAGGCTACCTTAGAAGAAAGGCACATGTACTATAAAAAAGAATGGAAGATAAAGGATC
>CAYQJV010000087.1:0-3058 GCA_964417925.1 uncultured bacterium
GAGCATGGCTTGAAGATAGAAAAATAGAAAGACAGGAAAAATGGGAGTATCCACCGAAAGCAATAAGGGAGGCTCTGGTAAATGCTATTGTTCATAGGGATTACCGTTCAAGTGGAAAGGTTCAAGTAAGAATATATGATGATAGAATTGAGTTCTGGAATCCGGGAAGACTACCTTCTGGGTGGACACCGGAAACATTAAAAGAAGAACATACTTCAGAACCATTCAATCCTTTGATATTTAAAATGTTTTTCTGGGTTGGGGATGTAGAAGAAGTAGGTTCTGGGACAAATAAGATTGTAAGCTGGTGTAAAGAGTGGGAATTGCCAGAGCCAGAATTTGGTATAAGTGGAACTAGTATATTTGTGCGAATTAGAAAGGATATCCTGACAGAAGATTATCTTAAAAAATTGGGTTTAAATGAAAGGCAGATTAAAGCTGTAATGTATGTGAAAAAAGAGGGAAAAATAACGAATAAAAAGTATCAGTCACTTTATAATGTATCAAAACGTACAGCTACCAATGATTTAGATGAGATTGTGCAAAAGAAGATATTTGAAAAAGTTGGCACAAGAGGTAAGGGAACATTTTATATAATCAAAAGAGCAATAATTGGGCAAATTGGGCAAAAAAAGGGCAACAATTGGGCAAAGACGCAAAAGGCACAGAAAAGACGCAAAAAGAGGTAAATAATGCCTGAAATATTTACCATAAAAGCAAGCGATTTGGTTTTAAAGGTATCGGAGAATATAGATCCGGCAAGGTTTGATATTTCTAAATATGAAGCGTTTCTGGATGCTTTGTGTGGAACAAGAGAGTTTCAAAAAGAGGCTATAAGGACTGTTTTAAGATATCTTCTTGGTGGAAGATACAGAAATTTAAGGAATTTAGCAGAGGAAAATTACAACCGAAATCCCAATTTAGGAGAACTTTATCCCACTTTTTCTGATTTTGAAAGGCATCTTCAACTTCCTGATAAGCTTTCCTGCACAATAGATTTAGCCACAGGAACAGGTAAAAGCTATGTTTTATATGGAATTGCAAGGATTATGCTTGGTGAAGGTGTAGTAGATAGGGTTTTAGTGCTTGCTCCTTCCACTACTATTGAGAAAGGACTGACCGAAAAATTTAGGCAATTATCGGCAGATGCAGATCTGTTAAGACTTATCCCCGAAGATGACAAGATAAGAAATCCAAGGATTATAAATGCTACAGAAACCATCGGGGCAGGAGATATTTGTATTGAAAATATCCATGCAGTTTATGAGTATGTCAAATCTTCTGTTCAGGATAGTTTAACTGGTAGAGGTGAAACTACACTTGTTTTAAATGACGAGGTTCACCATGCCTATAATCCACCGGGAAGAGACCAAGCAATAAAGAAGTGGAAGGAATTTTTATTGGATGAAAAATATAATTTTAAATACACAGTCGGAGCTACAGGTACGGCTTATATTGGTAATGATTATTTTACTGATGTTGTTTATAGATATTCTTTAAGGCAAGCAATAGAAGAAAGGACAATTAAGACTATAAGATATGTCGCGGAAGATAGTCCGGGTGGAGAAGATGAGAAGTTTCAGAAAATTTATGATAATCATCTGGAGAACAAGATGCGGTATAGAAAAATAAAGCCTCTTACAATTATTGTTACAAAAAATATTTCTGCCTGTAAAAGATTAACTGAGAAGTGGATTAGTTTTATTGCTGAAAAAGAAAATATCCCAAAATCTGAAGCAGAGAAAAAGGTTTTAATAGTAACATCATCCCCTGACCATAAAGAAAATGTATTGAAATTAGATAGAGTGGATGAAAAAGATAATTCCATAGAATGGATTACCTCTGTTAGTATGCTTACAGAGGGCTGGGATGTAAAGAATGTTTTTCAGATTGTGCCTCATGAAGAAAGGGCTTTTAATTCAAAACTTTTGATTGCTCAAGTTTTGGGAAGGGGTTTAAGGATACCAGAGGAGTACAAAGGAGAACAGCCAATAGTCACAGTTTTTAATCATGATAATTGGGCAAGGAATATTAAACATTTGGTAGAAGAAGTTATGGAGATTGAAAAAAGATTGTATTCTTATCCTGTTGAAAAAGAAAGAGATTATAATTTTGAGATTTATCAGATTGAGTATAAAAAGAAGGAAATAGAGGGAGAATTTCCACAAAAAGAGCCTTACGAGTTGCTTAAGAAAGGATATATAACTCTTTCTTCACAACTTGAAGGGGTAGAAAAAGAAACAGTTTATGAGAGAGCTTTAACAGGTGTTAGAGAGAAGAAAGCAACTTATATAACTTATAAAATGTATTCGATAGATGAGGTGGCTCAAGATATATGGAACAGATTGAGAAGTTTTGATGTTGAAGAAGGGACTATTTATTCTAAGGAATTTACAAAAGGAAGAATAAAAGAGATATTTAAGAATTCCTTAGATAAAATTGATTGGAACAAAGATACAATAACCGAGGAAAATTACAGAAAGGCATTGCAGGCTTTTGGGGTAATAAAAAGGAAAAGAGCGAAAACTTTAAGATTTAAGATAGAAGCTGAGGAGTTAAAGAAATTCTCTACCAAAGACTTAAAGAAAACTTCTTTAGGAATAGGCTCTTTCCGTAGAGGAGCTTCTGTATTTTTTGATGAAGATTCCTTGAATAAAAGTTTGGAAGAGGATATAGCAGTTCTTAAGGAATTAATAGAAGATGAAACACTCCCCAGAATGGCTATTAAAGAAGTGAGGAATAAATTTAATTTTAAGACACCTTTAAATGTTGTATTCACCCATTTTGAGCCAGAAAGAAAGTTTGTTGAGAAGCTAATAGCCAATTCAGATTTAATTGATGCGTGGATAAAATCAAGAGATACCGGTTTTTATAGTATAGATTATTCCTGGAGAAAGGGAGAACACCCTAAACAAGCAAAATTCAATCCAGATTTCTTCATAAAAGTTGGCAATAAAATAATAGTAATAGAGATCAAGGAAGATGCTTTAATCAGCAAAATAAAGGAAAATGGAGACTTGGCTAAGGAGACAAGGGCTAAATATAAATATGCAATAGA
>CAYQJV010000088.1:0-3018 GCA_964417925.1 uncultured bacterium
ATTTTCATCTCTCCCATTCCTCTCAACATATCATTTCCCGAATTAAAAGACTTTCTAAGAAACTATTGCAGAAAGTTATCTTTTAATTTAAGGGTTTGGATAGTGGATGGCCCAGGATAAGTTATAATGACATATACCCAATAAAGTTTTTCAGGGGCATGGTGATAAGAAACATAAAGGTGATGAGTGATTTTTTCATGATAGAAAATACCAGCAAAGAGATTTTTCGAACACTCCCAAGGGATAAAATGAAGAATTTCAAAAAGATATTGGATTGGTATCTTGAAAAAACTTAAAAAAAGGTAAATTTATAAATAAAAGGCAAGAGCTTTGGGGTCCTTTATCTCGGGCGCCAAAAACAAAGAGGAAGAGATATAAAGTGCGAGGATTTTATGGAGAAGTTTAATAAAAATACTTTTTGAACGGATGGGTAAAGAGTAAACTTCGCGGCCAAAATGTTATGGAATTCTACAACTTTTTGCTTTTTTGCTATATATTATTATGTGGATGGTTAAATGATGATAAACTTTGAGAGGTTCAAAAGGAGTTGAAACTATGATGGAAGGTTTTTGGAGATAATGCCCCTTGAGGAGACCGCAAAATATTTAAAAATAGGAAAATCTACTCTTTATAAAATGGCAAGGGAAGGCAAAATCCCCGCCGTGAAAATTGCTAATCAATGGAGATTTAGAAAAGAAGATATTGATAAGTGGCTTCAGGAAAATAAGAAATAAAGAGATTCTTCCCCACAAAGAAAAATAAAATTTGTTCTCTTTTACCCTTTCTTAAAAGCCGAGAGTTTGAGAGCTGGGAACTTTTTGGTATTTATGAAGATTTATGAAGATGCGCTCCTGTGATTGTTTCAGTATAACATTCTGCGGTTATTGGAAGTGGTGCTTGTTAATCATGTTTAGATTTATAAAAAACCACATTTCACTTTCTTGAGATTCTTTAAAACCCTTTCCAGACTTTTTCTAAATAATGGCTTAAAAGTTATAGTAAAATATCTAAACTCTTAGAATCCTCGTTAAATCTCATGTAGACCGGTTTTGTTATTCCTGAATTAGAAGAAACTCCTCTCTCTACCAAATTTGTTCCTGGTACAATATCTTTTTTGAAATAGTCTTAAAGGATTAGTTCCCAATTTCACTTTATAGGCTTTATAATAAAACTTTGGACTACAACAATCTTCTATGTCTCTCCCAGCTACAGCAAATATTTCTGTCAATATACCATATCCTCCAGTCATGAAAAAAGAGTTTTCAAATAAAGATCATCTTCAGAATCACCAACAGCAAAAGCATATGTTGAAATAGAAGCATATGCAATATCTCTTTTTTCTCGAGAATAACCCTCTAAAAATCTGTTCAATTCACGTTTATTAAATTCGCCAATAAACGAATAAATTGGATTATCTACTCTGTTATTATTCTTTTCCAGAATGAGAAATAATTAGTTTCTTTTCCAACTCCAACACTAATTGCCCTCTCTGAAAAGCTTACAAAAGAACCCGGCACACCATTATCACGAACACCATAAAACTAAAAACTATACTATTCCTCCTTTCTTTTCAATTTATAGACTGCATAGAAAATCTGCTTCTTTATCTATTTATTTAACAACACACACCTCTTTGGGAAAACTCTTTACTTGCTACCTGTACTACTCTCTCTAATAATTATATAAGCAGTTCTCATTATTAACTATCTTTCTCTATAGGTTACAAATGTTCTTCACATACCTTACCTCCTCGAAATCAATCCGCAAAGATTATATACGCAATCTCTTAACTCTCCAGTATCTTCTCTGCTTCTTCTTTATCCGCATCCATTATGTAAGTAATACCCGATATCTCTGCCGCCTCTTTTGTCAATGCAGCTATGTCATCCCTGGTTATGTACTCCAAGGCAAATTTGCGATTACCCGCCATTATCTGGCGTAGCCCCTGAGCTATTCTCTGCATGTAGGTATAAACTCCCAAAGCACCTGTGGGGATACGCTCAAAGTCGCTGCCAAATCTTCTCCTAAGCTCGGGGGCGGTAACGAATATTTCCTCCGGAGTGTTGCCAAACCTCTCAATATAAACGGGTACCTGACCTTCTGCAATACGCTTCCCAATGGTCTTTCCCACCATGGCTGCCGTAAGGGGAGCTCTCGCCATTCCTATAAGTTTGAAATAGGGGGCACCAAGAGCAAGTCCCTTAAATATCTGATCCTCAAAGACAAATCCACTGGCTATGGCAATATCGGGAATATACTCACCCTTCTTTGCCAGTTTATCCACATATTGATAGAGCAGAGACCAGAGTTCTATACCTGGCACACCCCACTCATTCATCATCCTCCATGGACTCATACCGGTTCCACCTCCGGCAGCGTCTACAGTTAAAAGATCGATCTTTGCAATAGATGCGTATTTTACCGCCCTTGCCAAATCCTGAGGCCTGTATGCGCCCGTCTTCAAAAATACATACTTTGCACCTGCTCTACGTAGCTCCTCTACTCTTTTAACAAAACTCTCCTCCTCAACCATACCCACCCGTGAGTGACGCTCAAACTCTTTGAAGATGCCGCGTTCAAAGGCTTTTATAACATCCGGGTCATAAGGGTCGGGAAGCACTATATACCCTCTATCCTTCAGCATCTGCGCACGCTTTATATCCTTTATTTTGACCTCGCCACCGATGTCCTTTGCACCCTGTCCCCATTTCAATTCAACCACCTCTACACCCAGTTTCTCTATAACATACTCGTGAACCCCCAACCTTGTATCTTCTATATTTGCCTGAACGATGATGGCTCCATATCCATCTTGTTGCCACTCTTTATAAAGCTTTACCCTCATCTCCATATCTTTGGAATAGACTACCCTTCCATTCTCTATCTTAGCTTCAGGGTCCATTCCGCACACATTTTCACCGATGGTAAGTGGTATACCTGCGATTGCAGCACCTATGGCAAGACCTTCCCAGTTGTTCTTTGCGACAGCTGTTGAGCCCATTGCCGCAATAATTATGG
>CAYQJV010000089.1:0-2921 GCA_964417925.1 uncultured bacterium
TTCTTACCAAAGATAGTGAATTGGTTAGAGAAAATAAAAATAAGGTGAATTTTTTATATATAGTTCCCTCAGACCCTTATGAGCAGATTAAAATAGTTATAAAAAAATTTAAGTTAGATCCATGGAAAGGTTTATTTTCAAGATGTGTGCATTGTAATGAACCTATTAAAAAAATAGAAAATACCCTTGAAATTAAGGATGAGGTTCCCTCTCATGCTTACCAGAATAGCTCTTCCTTTTACCGTTGTCCTGTCTGTGGGAGAATTTACTGGGAGGGTTCTCATCATAAAAAGATAAGAGCAAAGATAGAGGAGTTAATGCAGGAGTGATATTAAAAAATGACTTGGGTGAAGGGAGTTATTTTTGACCTGGATGGAGTTATTGTGGAAAATAAACTTAATTTTAAAAAAATCAGCATAGATATCTTTGGAAAAGAGCAGTTTCCTTTGCTTGAGAGAATTTTAAAGATAAAGGATCCATCTCAAAGAAAAAGAGCCTATACTATATTGGAAAGATACGAAACCGAGGCAGCTTCTATATGTAAATTAAAAGAGGGTATTGAGGAGCTTTTTGATATACTTGATAGGTATGAAGTGAAAAAAGGAGTTGTTACAAGAAACTGCAGAAAATCTGTTGATTTAATCATGGCAAGATTTGGGATTAAGTTTGATGTTGTTGTTACAAGAGAAGATGCACCCCCCAAGCCTTCCAAAGATTCAGTTGTATACGCTTTAAGAAAATTAAATCTTTCTCCTTTTGAATCTATTTTAGTAGGTGATTATGAATTTGATATGGTAGCAGGTAAGAAAGCGGGAGTTTTTACTATTTTTTTAAAAAGCTCCAATCACTACACCTCAAGGTATGCTGATCTCACCTTAGAGTCAATCCCTCAGTTGAGTCAGTATTTAAAAAAAATATTTGAAAAAGAAAAGATATATTGAGAATAGTAAGAAATAGTAAGAAGTAGAAATTATTGGTCTATACTTAGATCTTTTACGGTGAAAAGAGAGACAAGTTTAAAACCGCTTTGCTCCAGATTTTTCTTTCCCCCCTCGAGTCTGTCCACGAGGGCAATTATTTTTACCACTTTACACCCAAGATTTTCTATTGCCTTAGCTGCCATCAGGGTTGAACTACCGGTAGTTATAACATCATCAACAATTACCACTCTACATCCTTTCTTTAAATCAGGCCCCTCAATGAGTTTTTGCAAGCCATGCTTTTTAGCCTCTTTTCGAACTATAAATCCCTGCAATGGAAAATTATTTAAATAGCTTAAATAAATAACAGCTCCTACTATGGGGTCAGCACCAACCGTAGGACCTCCCACTGCATCTATGCCCTCGTCTTTTATAAGGTCAAATATTAGTTTTGCAACAAGATAGCTACCTTCTGCTGAAAGTGTAATTTTTCTTGCGTCTATATAGTAACCACTTACCCTTCCGGAGGAAAGTATCACAGAGGAGTGAAATACAGCTTTTTCTTTAATAATCTGGAGCAAGCGTTTTTTTACAACATTATTTACCATCTTTTAAACTTTGCTCTGGTCTACTATTTTGCTTAAAAAGTTCTCTTTCATCTTCCTTACGACTTTCTGATCTCCTTGAAGAACCATTTCTACATCATTCTCCTCTATTTTATCTGCTACTTCTCCCATTGCTGCTATAATCTCGAGGACGCTATTTGCCCTTACCCTTTTTCCATCAATTTCCAGAAGAACAGGACTGGTAGATTGAATAACTGGTTCTACCAGAGCTGAAGCTGGTCTGAGGTGCAGGATGGACCCTTTAGGGATGATTACCTTTTCTCGAGCTAATGTTACATCGGCATAATCTTTCAGGAGTTTTCTTGCAAGCTTATTTCCTTCTAAGGCGTACAGTTTTGCATAATTTAATAATAGAATTATCTTTTTATTAACCTCTCCTGCATCAATAATTTCCGATATTTTTCTTTTTACCTCACTTATCTCTTCCCTGGCGTGTCTTTCATAAAAATGAAAAAGGTAAAAAATTACCTCAAGTAGATGCAGAGAAATGGAAGTATACCCCCTGAATAAACTGATTCTTTTATCTTTTTTCTCCTCCTTACCCCCGCTTATATAGCTATCGTATTTTGACTGGATCCTGTGAAAGGTACTCATAACCTCTTCAATTCTATCCTCGGTTAATGTGTTCTTTTCCACAAGCTCACTTAATTTTTCTGCTGCATCTACATACTGAAAAGTAACCTCTGTTATTTTTTCTCCCTCAACAAGGCAGTAAATCTCATCAATATTTTGAGGAAGACATTCCTGAACCTCACCTTCTACAAACTCCTCTTCCTTTAACCTGGGTGGAGAAACCTTTACTCCAAGAGAAAGAGCTTCCTCTCTTAAAGCTTTATATAACTTGACTAAAGAGAGATTACAGAACTTTATGGTTTTTTGCATATCTGTAAAGAACCTCTCGTTGCTTCTAAGACCGTAACGGCTATACCTGTTTAAAATGTGTTTTAGAGTATGAATTGCATTAGCAAACCACCTGATAGAGGCTACCAGTTCTGTAAAGTAAATGAAACTCCTATTACCTCTTGCTCTATGATTATCTAAAAAGGTTTCAAGATTATGAGCTTCAGTTTCCAGCTTGGAATAGTATCTTTGACTTAGCTCCCTTTCTTCCATAAGAAGATCTCCTACAGCAAAAAAACTCTGCTCTCTTTTTCCCAGTTTAGAGATAAATTCTTTCTCAGAGATAACCTTTTCTAAAGGTCCTTCTTTTCTCATATTTTAACCTGCATTTTTACTATTTACTTAAAATAGCATCATTTCGGACCCTGTCAATCAGATAAGTCCTGAAATTGGGACAATTTCTCCACAGTATTTCTCTATAAGGCTCCTGGGTATTCTTGCGGGAAACCCTCTTTTTGGCGAGAAGATGAGCTTG
>CAYQJV010000090.1:0-2803 GCA_964417925.1 uncultured bacterium
AAGGTCAGAACGAAGCTATGATGACTTTTAAGGAGCTCAAAAAGTTTTCACGAATTTTATTACATTTGCCTTGAGAGAGATGGAGCATTTTTGGCTTGCGACACTTCTGAAATCTGTTAGCTACTCTTGCGTTAAAGAACGATATCTTTGCAAAGGAAAAAATTTCTCTTTCTTAAGAGCAGGAATCAACGAAATATTTTGCAACTTACAATTTAAGCAGCAACAAATACAACGTGAAAAGAATTGGCACATCTAAAAACATAGATTGTGGGGTATCTACTTTTACCTTACGTCTTCGCCAACATCCGCACCATCGACTCGGGCTTCAGATACCTGTCAGCCATTATTTGCCATTGCCAATAAAGGAGATTACAATATGCGCATTAAAAAGATAAGCGTAACGAATTTTAAGAGCTTTGAAGAATTAGACGTCGACCTTGGTAACTTTAATGTATTAATTGGAGCTAATGCTTCCGGAAAATCCAACTTTGTTCAAATATTTAAATTTCTGAGGGATATAGCAAATTCAGGATTAAAAAATGCATTGTCTATGCAAGGTGGTGTTGAGTATGTCAGGAACATAAACATAGGTGCCTCTGCAAATTTATCCATAAAAGTTGTGTCTGATCGAGAATTTGGTTTTGGAAGACGGACGAAGGAAGGATTGATAGGGGTAAAAATATACGAAATGACTTATGAATTTGCTCTAAAATTCAAAAAAAGAGGCTTTGGGTTTAAAATTGCCAAAGATAACTTCTCCTATAAATGTAGGTTTGTTAAACTGGAGGCACACAAAAGAAGCATAAAGGAAAAAGAAGCACTTGGAGAAGGTGAAGTTATTATAAGTTGTAGTAATGGTAAAGTAAAGATTAAGTTACACAACCCAGAACATGCGCCGATAAAAGAAGATGATATATTCCCGCCATTTTTGAGGGAAGAAAAACTATCACCCGATAGCCTTCTTCTTGAAACACCCTATCTTTTTATGCCCCCTTTGGAGGAAATTTTCAGTGACATCTCGATATACGATTTTGACCCAAAGTTGCCTAAGAAGGCTACTCCAATCACCGGGAAGGCTGAGTTAGAAGAAGATGGAAGTAATTTATCTATCATCCTTAAGAATATCTTAGAAAACAAAGACAAGAAAAGAAAGCTTTTTAATTTGGTAAAAGAACTTTTGCCATTCATAGGTGATCTTGATGTAGAAAAATTTGCAGACAAGTCTTTGCTTTTCAAATTGCAAGAGACATTTTTTGAGAAACAGTATCTTCCCGCATCTTTGATCTCTGATGGAACAATAAACATAACCGCTCTTATCATTGCTTTATATTTTGAGGAGAAACCTTTAACTATAATCGAAGAACCTGAACGAAACATACACCCCTACCTCATCTCTAAAGTAGTAGATATGATGAAAGACGCCTCAAAAAAGAAGCAAATTATTCTTACTACTCACAATTCTGAAATAGTAAAATATGCAGGTTTAGATAATCTTTTGCTTATCTCTCGTAACGAGAAAGGCTTTTCCACAATTTCTAGGCCAGCTGCTAAAGAGGAAATAAGAACTTTCTTAGAACACGAGATAGGAATTGAAGAGCTTTATGTGCAGAACTTGCTCGGGGTATGATTATGGCTTATAGAAGATTGTTTATATGGGTTGAAGGCGAAGATGACGAGAGATTCTTCAAGAGCATAGTGGAACCCACGCTAAAGAAAAACTTTGATTTTGTAGAAACCAGACGTTACGCAACTTTGAAGAAAGAAAAGATTAACAATTTCCTTAAGAGTATAAAAGCAATGGGCGCAGATTATATCTTTGTGACGGATATCAACAAGTCTCCGTGTATAACCGCCAAAAAACAGAAAATACAAAATAAACTAAGAAATATTGATAGTACTAAGATAATTGTGGTAATAAAAGAAATAGAGGGATGGTATCTTGCAGGATTAAGCCATGCAGCGTGCACTAGATTTAAGATACGTAATTTTGCTAACACAGATGAAATTACAAAAGAACAATTTGATACTTTAATCCCCAAAGACTTCGATTCTCGAATAGATTTTATGATAGAAGTTCTGAAAAATTTTTCTATTGAGATAGCAACAAAGAAAAATAGATCATTCAACTATTTTGTTCAAAAATATACTTGTAAGAGTTCCAAGAAAATTTAGCAATAGCATCTGATAGAATGTGTCTAGCTTCGCGCCTTTAGCTTTCCGCCAAAATATAGGCGAGAGCCAAAGTCCAAAGATCTTTGAAACGTTAGGCAAGGTTACGTCAGGATATTACACGCCATTGTTAAAAAACAATATAAAAAAACAATAAATGAGAAAAACCCAGGAGAAGATCTTCAATTCCCTCCTCGAGAGGGTGAGGGAGATCGTTAAGGGGCCGTCTGGCAGGGACGAGAAACTCCGAGCCATCTGCCAGTTGCTCATTGAGAACGTCCCTCACTACGATTGGGTCGGGTTCTACCTTGTGGACAAGGCAAAAAAGGAACTTGTCCTGGGACCTTTTGTCGGAGAGCCGACTGAGCATGTAAGGATACCCTTCGGAAGGGGCATATGCGGCCAGGCGGCCGAAAGAAGGACGACCTTCGTAGTCCAGGACGTCTCAAAGGAGGGGAATTACCTGGCGTGCAGTCCAAAGGTGAAGTCTGAGATAGTGATCCCCCTTTTCAAGGACGGGGAGATCATCGGAGAACTCGACATAGACTCCCATACCCTATCGCCCTTCACAGAGGAAGACAGGGTGTTCCTTGAGGACGTCTGCAAGATCGTATCCGAGCTGTTTTAGCCCCTT
>CAYQJV010000091.1:0-2564 GCA_964417925.1 uncultured bacterium
TTGAAGAAGGCATTGTTTGGATTGAGAGAGCTTTTAAGCGGGGAAAGGAATATCAATAGGATTATATTTCATCTTGCCAAGAAAGTAACTATTGGAGAGCATAATGCTTTCAGGACATGTAAAATTTAGCGAAGCTAAATTTAAGTGAGTTTCCCAAGATCAATTTTATAATCTGTGGTAGGGCAGTGAATCTCAAGGCGAAGCTACTAGAAGTATAACGTAAATCTCTACTCAATCGCTTTCAGAACTGGCAAAACCTTTTTTTGTAATCTCTTCTTATATTTTTCAAGAACGATATTTAACGCTTCTTCTAGATCAACATCAAAATAATTAGCTACAGTAATTAAAGAATAAAAACTAAAGATAATTAAATATGCATCGAAGTTGCATCATTTTCTGCCATATGCTCTCATATTTCATTTTCAATGATATATCTTATTATCTCTTCTTTTGTTATAGGCATGTCTCCTTCAAAAAAAGTCTTAATCCATTTTAAATATCCTATCCCATCTGAACTTTTATGTTCCTTGGCTAAATTTATAAGTAGAGAAATGCATGAAGTAATCTCTCCGCTTGTATAATCCCTCTTCTTATTCCTCTTTCTCAGTATTAAAATTGCTTTTACACCCTTTGATATTTCTGATGCTAATGTTCCTTCTTTTTGATTATCAAAATCTTGGATTATGCTATTAAAAGCATTTATAACATCTCTATCCGTTATATTTGGGTGTGACTCCCAATAGAAAAATGTAGTCTTCTCTACAGCAAAAAATATGTCGTAATAATCCGCCATATCCTTTATTTTTACTCGTTTTTTATCATTAGCTACTATTTGGCAATGGGTACTTTCACATCTTCATCTGTTATTTCAATTTCTTCACTTGTCATAATGTACCCTCTACTAATCTATACTTATAATCTTTGTTACTGGATGTAATAAATATGATGGCTTCCTTTCACCTATCCAGTATGAATCCACTCTTTTCGAGAATCGCGATAGTTTTCCGGTGTGTGAGACGGAAGTTTAGGCATGAGCTCATACCGTTGGGGCGCTTTTTCTTTTTTCTATAGATCTCATCGATTTTATATGGATGTGTCAATTAAAACTTTCTATCGTTTTGAGATAAATAAAAAATCAAACAATTAAACCTATGACCCGAAAAGAAGACACTTCGGCACCCTTGGAATTAACCATTTAATGTAACTTTTGTATGTCATTTTTAAAGCTGGAACATCAAGGTATTTATCGAGGATCTCTTCGTTACTTGTAAAGATTTTAAAGAAGATTCCAGGAAAACGATGCATCATTCTTGAAAGCATCAGCGAATATTTTAAATTATCGGCAAATTCTCGTTCACAGATTGATTCATACTTCTTCAGTGAGCTTAACTCTTTCTTATTCAATAGAATATCAGATATTATCTCTGCCGCTATCTGTCCTGATCTTATTGCATACGCAATGCCCTCTCCATAAAATGGATCTACGAATCCTGCAGCATCACCACATAGGACTACTCTTGAGCTTACCGTATTTCGCTTTATTCCTCCAACAGGAATCAAATGAGCTTTCAATTTATACTTGTTGTTAAAGCCATTGCCACGTAAAAAATTTATCATCGTTTTCTTGGGAAATGGTAAATCCTTTGCCAGACCACCTATCCCTACGGAGTAGTAATTTTTATGGGGGAATATCCAGCCGTAACCCATTTTTGATACACCTAAGTGGATATCTATAGCATTATGGATGTATCTATCTATTTTTTCATTCTCTTCTTTAATTTCCGTAACCATGCATATACCGTACTCACTCCTTTTATCTCTTCTTCTTATTCGATTTTTAAGTTTTCCCTGCGAACCCTCTGCTACAATAACGAACTCCGTTTTATGGACACCTGTATTGGTATATACTTCTACGTAGTTGTGATTTTCTTTATAATCGATAACTTTTTCTCCAATCTTTACTTCAATTCCAGTTTCTTTGGCTTTTTCCAATAGGTAATTGTCCAGAACGCTTCTGGTTACCAGAGTTGCTATTCGATGCTCTTTATGTTTCTCAATAACTCTGTCTCCGAAATGCACTCTTGCCCCAAATATATCCCTCTCGTGAATGGATTTGGGAATAGTAAAATCAAGATACGACATCGCATGTTCAGAAAAAGCCCCTCCGCAGGTTTTATATCTTGGGAATGTTTCTTTTTCGATCAAGAGAGTTTCTAAACCCATATTTCCTGCGATCCTGCCCGCCGCCGATCCGGAAGGCCCGCCGCCTACAATAATTAAATCATACATAGTTATACAGACTTCTATTCTCCTGCTAAACTATTTATAATTTTCCACACTGCATCAACCGTATGATTCCCAGCAAGAAATTCACTCTCGTACTTTCTCCGTGTAGCGTTTGTAATCCTACAGAGTTCCCTATGAGGAAATAATCTTGTTGCCATATTGCTATATAAATCAGTATAAACACCTAAATGCCGAAGATAGTAATCAGCCATTTCCGTGTTGCGAGAATTATACCAAGACATACCTAATTGCCAAGAAGACTCCAGGGAAGAGGATTA
>CAYQJV010000092.1:0-2364 GCA_964417925.1 uncultured bacterium
TGAAATTAACTATTTCCCCACTTGCATATACTGGAGTTATTGAGCTTTCCGGTGAAGTAAAGTTTGGGTCGGTATCCCAGATAACTTTGTATTCAATTCCTTCATTCTGTGGGTCAGTTGAGTAGAATGATAGGGTTGGATTCAAATCCGGAACTTTTGCAAAGTCCAGAGGTTTTATTATTGTAGGAACCTCCGGCATCCCCACATCTTGGACAATTGCATAACCTTCGTAAGGAGCATAGTTATGTTTTGTCACGGTTATCCACATTGTATCACCGACATTTTGAGGAGTTATGTTAAATGTTATTTCGCCATTTGCATCGGTATATCCTGCAACATGTAATTCAGGAGTCTGAGTATAAATCCAGAGGCAAACAAGGGCATTTTCAATCGGTGTGATAGCGTCGTTATCCTTTACCTGCACGGTGAAGCTTGTTGGTGCGGGTATAACGAAAGGATCGTGGGTTACCTCAAATGTATCCGGTATATCGGTTCTTAAATCAACCGAAGCATCACCAAAGATATGCCATGTTTCAAGCATTTCCAGGTCACCGGTTTGTTCGTACATATACATGGAGCCATTAAAGCAGATTCCTCCTATGGTTGTTGCTTCCTCTCTTTTTAATAATCCCATGGCATGTTGCTGAGCAACAGTCGGTGGGACCCATGATTGAAGGACACTTGCACCATATGCACCTATTGCGCCTCTCTGCTCATCAATTGTGCCCGTCCAAAGCCACTGCTCACAACAGCAGGTTGGAACCGCATCAAAATCACCGGTGAGACACGCTACCAGAAAAACAAAGGGAAGCATATCTGTATTGCTCAAAGCGGCAATATCATTTATATCAAACCAGAAAGCTGTTTGGGTTCCGAACCCCGTTCTATCTCCATGTCCTATATGGTTCAAAAGACTTCTCCCTTCATTTAATGCATTTGTTATCATCTGGTTTGTTCCCCATGGTTCATAAACCTTCGTTATTTCGGTATATGTGTAGGATAAAAGCGTATCAATTAACCAGTTCATTCGAGTGGAATCAGGGGGATTCCCTTCACAAGAAGCAGTTCCTATACCCTTATGATACCAATCCCATATAGAACCCTGAGGAGGATATCTTTCATATTTTACAACCTTTGCAATCTGAAGGTCTACATGTGCTTCATTATTTGCAGAAAATCTTGAAATAAATGCATCAAAGTAACTGTCATTCCCTGCCAGAAATCCGTATACAGGATCACATGTTTCATCATATCCCTCTGGAGATGGAATGGTTGCAACATCACTTGCATTTCCTACCAGCAATACCCATGTAACTCCTTCAGTATTGTATTTATTTTGGATATAATTTTTTATACTTGTTGGGTTATTTCCAATTGTTGACACACTGCATATTTCAACGGGAATTCCCATTTTCTTTTTCCAGGATACAAAGGGCTGAAGGTTATCATAGTATCCATCCGCGGTTATAATTAACATGTTTCCCAGAGTATCCTTTAAAAATGGATATCTTGCTCTTGTTTCTTCGTAATTCAGGAAGAAATTTTTATAGATTTCTATAAACGGTTTGGTGATGGTGTTTCTTTTCCTTATCAGTATATTTTCTCCTCCACTTCTTTCTTTATATATTTCAACAACTATTTTTCTTGCGACCTTTAATTCTTCTTTTGAAGGATTATACTGGAAGGGATAGAAATGGATTGTTAGTCCCCTGAATTCCCGAAGGATAAAGGGTTTTGAAATTTCAGCATTTGTTTTTGGAAACCATTCGTCTCTTTTATAAAAATCACTGAACTCATAAGGAATATTTTCTGGATTTATATTTCTTTTTAAATTTCCTTTTGAAGGAACTATCGGATTTACCTTTTTCGTTTCATAATTCACATCGATAATTCTGTAATTCATAACACCTTCATCCGGAATTATTACTGAACTTGCAAACTTGGGAAGTTCGGGAAATCCTTTAACAAGGAAGGTTACGAGATGGTCAGGGACCAATACTTTTGAACATGTAATTCCGTTGATTTCCACATCTTTAATTTTATATTCAAAAAGGGTGAATTCAACTCTTATTACATCTCCCCTGTCCTCCAGAAGCTTTATTTGATATGAATTGGAAGCCCATAAAAACCCTATTCCCCATATTATTATAATCGATTTTTTCATGATTATACCTCTTTTTAAAGGCAATTAAAATAATATTATAGTTTCCATATTACAAAAGTCAAGCATACTAATTATTTAAACGAGCAAATCATTGCGAGGAAAATTTAAAAAACACGATGAACAAAGAAATTGCAAGGAAAATAAGAGTAGATTGTTGTCTTAAAAATCGCATTATTTTACAAACCACTCGTATATGGAAA
>CAYQJV010000093.1:0-2318 GCA_964417925.1 uncultured bacterium
AACTCTTTATGACGCAGGAGCAATCATCTTAAATCCATCTTGTGGAGGATGTGCAGAAGGACATGCAGGACTCACAGGAGAAGGGGAAATTCAAGTTTCAACCTCTAATAGAAACTTCCCTGGGAAACAAGGGAAGGGAAAGATATTTTTGGCAAGTCCTGTAACAGCTGCGATTGCAGGTCTTTATGGAAAAATAATACCACCTGAGGAGGTCTTATGAAGATAAAAGGTAGAATATTTTTAATTACAGATGAAAAGGGAAAACTGATAGATAACATAGACACAGATCAAATATACCACAATGCATATCTATATGTGACAGAACCCGATGAAATGGCAAGATATGCCTTTGGAAATTTAAAAGGTTATGAAGATTTCAGTAAAAAAGTTAAAAAAAATGACATAATTATCGTAGGGAGTAACTTTGGAGCAGGATCTTCAAGACAACACGCGGTGGATTGTTTCCTTGCATTAAAAATAGGAGCAATTGTTGCAGAGTCTTTTGGAGCAATATATAAAAGAAATGCAATAAACAGAGGACTCCTCATAATTGAATGTCCAGGAATTAAAAATTATTTAAAAGAAAACAAATTAAAAGATGGAGATAGCGTAGAACTTGATTTTGAGCAAGGAGTACTGATAAAAGAAACAGGTGAGAAAATTACTTGCAAAAAACCAAGTAAAATTCAGATTGAAATTTTCAAAAAAGGTGGGCTTTTAAATGTAAAGGTTTAGTTTAAAGCGAGAAAGGACCTTCTTTACAGCAGAATATAATAAAAGGGTTTCTTTTTTTATTCTTCTTATTGCTTCATCTCTTTTCATTTTGTCTTCCCTTATCAATTTACTGTAAAAATCGTATCTTTCGTTTATCCCTACAGTTTTAAGATACATGTAATCTTTAAGATGCCCTATACTACAGTCAAATCTCCAAGTAGTTGAAAGTTCCTTTGGATAGTTCCAATTCAGTTCTTTTGTTATTCTCTTTATAATTTTTTCTTCATCCCAAGGAATGTAATGGAAATAATCTATCATTTTAATACCCTTTCCTAAAATTCTTGTTCCCAAAGAATACTGATTAGCAAAAAGATATGCTTTCACAAAAATAGGGAAATGCTCTGTTTTTACATAACTAATATTTTTTAAAAAAGACCACAAAAGTCCTCCTATATTTAGGATGTAAGTCAGATGTAAAGGTAATCTTATAGGGACTTTAAAAAACTTCTTTTTAAAAGACGTATACTCATATGGATTTCCTCCATTTATTATACACCTTACTTTGAACCTCTTTGCAATCTCAATTATTTTATTCCATATTAATTTACATCCTACACACATAAAAGGTATAAGTTCAAAAGAGGGTTTAAAATACCAGCGTCTAAAATAGTAGAAAGCAAGTTTTTTATGAACTTCTGTAGGCAGTTCAAATCTTATAAGGGGAACTTTAAGAATTTTAACTGCATTTTTTATATTCTCTTCTGCCTGTTCACTCGTGAAGGGATTTTTATAATTAAGAGCAAGAACTTTCATATTATAATCTTTAACCATGCTTAAAAGTACATAACTGCTATCCCTTCCCCCGCTTATATTAACAATGCAATCATACCTTGCCTCTGAATTCTTACATGAATCCAGTATCTCTTTAAGTGCATCTTCTCCTTTATACTCAAAGGGAGTATAATTTCTACAATATTCACATACATCTGAAGAATCAAGATGTACCAAAGGAGATTCTGCAGGCATTATGCATTCTTTACAGAACATTAAAACATTATATCTTATTATCCTCTTATGTCAATTGTTTTTTAAAGGCTGTTCAAAAAATCCTCCTTGCTGATATTTTCTATTGTCAGAAATTTATTTCAAAATAGCAAATAATAGAACCGTTTCTTTATAAATTTTAAGGCATCCGATAACAACTTTACTTCACTTGCATACGGACCTCCAGAAGAAGCAGTAACAATAACTCTTCTACCATCTGAAGTAAGAATTATAACAACCACCACCCTTACATGAGATTTCATATTCTTTATCACCATACCCCTTGACAAGGATTAAAAATTTTATATAATCCCCAAAAAGGAGGTTGGCATGTTAAAAACATGTAAAAACCTCCTGAGGGAGATTTTCTTTACTCCAAAAATATTTGAAAAAACCATGAAAAAAATCTTTTTATTATTTCCTTTTGTAATTTATGCAGGGATATGGACAGAACCAGAACCTCTTGTAGTCCAATTAAGGGATGGAACGGTAGATACAGCAGTTGCTGCTATCATGCCTGTTACAGACCCAATTTGGCACAGGTTCTGGTGCGCGGTGGA
>CAYQJV010000094.1:0-2288 GCA_964417925.1 uncultured bacterium
CTGCCTTTTCTTGTTCTCTATCAAATCATCAAACCACGATAAAACGGTGGCGATATGGGATTGTTCGTGAGAGGGTGGATATGGAATAAATACATTTTTAAGGAAATTTATATTAAGTCCTGGCACTGCACTATCCGACATTAATTGTTGCAAATTAACTTGAGAGAGTAAATAATACATAAAGTGAGCATCATTGACCTCTTCTGCATAAAATACCGTGTCTATAGGAAAAAAGTTAGTTTTAGATAGATAAACGCTACCTATATTTCCCTTTCTTCCTATAATCAAACCAGGACCTTTAGCAACAAACGAATTATGATATCCTACAACACCGCTGGAACCGAATACGGGAACATTTCCCTCTTTTCTATTTTTAGATGGCAATCCTTTGCCGTACTTTATTTTTATTATATCTCCAATTTTCCTTACCTCCCAATCCCTCGGTATCTCCCCAATCCCAGTTTCCTTAAACTCTGTTTTCCATTTGAATTTGAGTGTCATTTTAAAGACCACCCTTTTCTAAAAACTTTTCTAAAAACTTAATTCCTTCATCAGTAGCGAACTCCCAGTATTCCAAAATATCATTCTTGAAAATGGCAATAGTTCCAGGGATGGAAACAAAATAGTGCCCTGCTCCTTTTGACCTTAATTCTGTTATTGATTTACCGGTTCTTTTTTTCAGAATTCTGCTTCTTGATTTAAAGTATTTTTCATAGATTTCTTTATCTTTCTTCTCGTCCCAAGGCGTGTTTTGGATTATTTCAAAACCAATCCCATGCTTTTTATTTATTTTCTCAAGAAGCTCCTTTATTTTTGGATTAACATCTTCGCAATAATAGTTAATTGTCCACCGTTCGTTTGAGCCCATTGTGAGCCCTTTCTGAGCCCTTTGAGCCCATTGTGATCCTTTTAAACAATAAAACGTCCCCTTTCCTGTAATTCCTACTTTCTCAAAAATCTCTTTTTCTTCAATTTCTTTGAGTTCTCTTGTCGCTGTTGGTTTAGAAACTCCGTTCAACTCTTGATACTCCTTATTCGTTATCTTTCCTTTCTCCTTAACATAAAACACAGCCTTTATCTGTCTTTCAGTTAATCCAAGATTTCTCAAATGCTCTTCTGTATAAATATCCTTTCTAAAATAAACAGAAAAACCACCCATCCCTTCCTTAAATTCCGGCTCTGGTAATTCTGCGTGCTTTATACTTTCCATTATTCGTCCTATACCAGAACCAACCTCTTCAATTAAACCTGCGAGATAAAAGACATGGACAATTAAAGGATTGCGAGGGACAGAAGGGTGAGGTTTCTTTAATTGTTCAAGTGTAATGCCTTCAGGAAGACCACCAATATTGAAAAACCAGATATAATCATCAAAAATTTTTATTTGTGTTTGAACATTCCATTTAAAGTAATCTCTGTGGATAAGGGAATTTATAAGAGCTTCTCTTATCGCCTCTAAAGGATAATCCCAAATTTCTCTTCTCACAAGCTCCTTTATTTCATATCTTACATTAATAAAATTCTTTATCGCTTCTTCACCTTCAAAAACCTGCTGAAAAAGATTCCCTTCAATTAGCCTATCTCCAATAATGGTTATCTCATTTTTTAATCTTGCAACTCTGAGGACAGCATTAAGAAAGTATTTTTGAGGGTTTTTGCCAAATAAGATTATTGCTCCATTGGTGAGCTTACCATCAATTGATAGTTTTAAATGCTCAAAAAGTGTTTTTATGTCAGTATCTTCATCAAACATCGTTAATCTTCCTTTATTTTTTGCCATTCTTATGAATCTTCTTACAGTTTCTTTATCTATCTCATTAAAATCGGCACTTTCGTTCACTATAGAATCCCAGTTTACTTCTTTGAGAAAGAACTCTTTCAATTTTTCAGGTTCCATCTCCCTTGTTGTATTACCAACTCTCTCATAATACCTTCCATTAAAAGAGATTGGCACATTTGATTTCTGAACTCTTATTTTCAAAACTTCCTTTCCCTTGTAATTCTCAATGGTAATTTCAGGATGTATCCCCAATTTACCAACTATTTTTCCAGTGATTTTTTCCAATTCTTCATTTGTTATTTTAATTCCTTTTACTTCACCTTTGTCAGATATTCCAATAATAACCTCTCCTCCACTAGTATTTGCAAACCCGCATAGGGTTTTTAAAACTGCATCTCCAAAACTTTCTTTATATTCTTTATTTTCTCCCTCTATCATTTTTATACATCCCATCCCAATGCCTTAAAAACCTCTTTTACCTTTCCCGTTAGCTCCTTTTCCTCTTCAA
>CAYQJV010000095.1:0-2231 GCA_964417925.1 uncultured bacterium
CCATACTGCCTACCCACTGATGAAGGGGGGATAGAATAGGGGTGATTTCCTTACCGTATTTAGTTTTATATAAAATGATTTTTCTTTAAGTTTAAGCTAAAGCTAAAGGAGATGGATGAGGAAAATATCCTCCGGCTCGCGGCACTACTTCACGACATCGGTAAGTTCTGGCAGGGTGTGGGCGAAGGGATGGAGGAGTTATGGATAATATAATCGACATAACCTATAGAGATGTACTAAGTAGCTTGAAAAACAAAGAATACGTCTTGGCTGACACTAGAGTTCCATTTATAACTCTTTATGATCATCTGATTCTCACATCGGGCATAGCAGTTGCAATAACAAGGGAGCTTTTAGTTAGGGGGAAAAAGCCAGAAGAGATCTGTGGGGTGGATATAACCAAGAAAGAATTAATCACAGTAGTTCGTGCTGCCTCTTTACTCCATGATTGGGGTAAAGATCATGGGATGGCATATAAAAATCATAGAGAGAGGAGTGTTAAATGGTCAGAGGACCTTCTAAAAAGATCTGCGATTGAAGAGCCTTATTTCAGTCTGATTGTTTCAGCTATAGAACGGCACCAATTGAATTATAATCCAAGAACCCAGCTTGAGAAAATTGTTTGCCTTGCAGATTCCTTAGCTTCTGCAGGCGATAGATCTAAAATTGCAGAAAAGAAGGGAGAGTTAACCGAATTCATAAAATTCAGGCATAAAATTTCTGAATTATATAATTTCGTCTTTGAAGATAAAAGAGGTCTTGCGCTTATCCTGGGCGATGTGGATGCGGTTAAATCTTATGTATTTGAGACATCAAAACTACCGGAGATCAGAGGAGGCAGTGAAATTCTAAACAAATTGAATGAAGACGGGATAACTGAAGTATTTTCAGAGGAACTTTCAGAAGAATGTCTTATTTATAAAGGCGGTGGGAGTTTTCTTGCAATTGTTCCGGAGAGTCTTGCTGAAGATATCATCAAAAAAATTAAGAGGAGATATCTTAATGAAACAAAAATTGTCACTATAACCTGTGTAAAAAGTGAACTTCTGGGATATTACGAATTTGAACGAGGTTTAAAACCATATACTGACGAAGACGTTAAAAGACTAAGGGGTGAGGGTATTGGCAATTGGCTCATTGAAAGTCATTTTGGAAAGAATAGAGATAGCTGGCATGAGAAAAAGAACTTTGCTGAGCTTGTATCTAACCTTTCTGCAGAACTCAGGAAAGTAAAAGCCAGCAAAGAGTACATACCTTTCTTTGAGGCTTTACCCATTGGAAGGAGGTGTCAATCGTGTGGGAAGAGAATGGGATCTGAGGAAGACAAAACCAGAGAAGAAGTTTTGTGTGAAGTTTGTTACATTAAAAGAAGCCGTGGTCCCGGGGAGAAATTGAGATTCTTAGAAGAATTTGATAAATGGATACGAAAGAATGGATTAGAGATAGAAAATATCCTAAATAAATTTCCAAAGGATCTCAAAGAATTAACAAAAGAGTCTGAAGGATACATGGCATTCATATACGCTGATGGGAATGACATCGGCTCTCTCCTCGAAAAAGCTAGCTCTCCCACGCATTACAGGCACATCGCTGAAGAATTACATAAAGGAACCAGGGATTCGATATTTGGGGCTATCTTCGATGTTTTTGGGAAAGAGAGGTTAGAGAAATTTGAGAAACTACCTTTCGAAATCATCAATATCGGTGGAGATGACATCACTTTAATCATAGCTGCACCATTTGCCTTTAAGTTCTCAAAGCGATTTTTAGAGCATTTCGAAGATAATATGAAAAAACTGGGAGAAGAATTGGGATTGAATAAAAAGAATGAAAAATTACAATCTCATTAGGAATGACTATATGTAAAAAAGATTATCCTGTATATTTCGCGGAAAAAATTGCGGAAAGCCTTCTAAAAGATGCCAAAAGGAGGGCAAAAGAGGAAATAAGGAGTTGTTTCTCCTATTTATATCTTACAACATCTATAGCTACTGAAAATGGGGGAGAAATCATAAAGGATGTCTACGAAAACGAGGATAAGAAAATAAGATTGACTATGAGACCATACACCCTATCTGAGTTCATTTCCATATTACAAATTGCGGAGGAAATCAAAAAGATATTCCCACTTTCTCAGCTAAATGCGATTTCGATGGCATTGAGCATGGGAAAAGCTCAATCAGAAAACTTTTTGTTCCACCAGGTCGGGCGTATGGGTGAAGATAAAATGA
>CAYQJV010000096.1:0-2208 GCA_964417925.1 uncultured bacterium
AAAGTTTTTTTCAGTTGATACAGTTTCATATGGATTTAAGGTGAATATTATTCCGGATGAGTTTCCTGCAGTAGAAATCATAACTCCTGGCAGAGATATTGATATGCCTGAAGATATGCAGATAAACGTGGTGGCTGAAGTTTACGATGATTATGGAGTAAAAAATGTATATCTTGTATTATTTAAAAAAACTGATACTTTAAAAAAGTTTAAAAAATGGGTAGGGGAAAAACAGGATTCAGTATATTTTTTAGTTGATTTAAAAGAACTTGAGTTGATGCCAGGAGATGAGCTCTATTATTATATGATTGTAGAAGATAACGATGTAGTATCTGGACCCAAATTTTCCAGATCTCAGATTTTTAAGATAAGATTTCCTACTATGGAAGAGATATATAATGAGGCGGTAGAATATTCTGTAGAAACCACACAAGAGCTTGAGACTATTCAAGAGACGCAAAAAGAAATTTCTTTTGCACTGGACAGAATTATGGAAAAATTGAAAAGCGAGGGGAGGTTGTCGTATGAGGAGAAAAGAAATCTTGAAAAGGTACTGGATGATCAAAAAAATGTTGTAAAAAATCTTGAGGAGTTGAAGAATAGAACAGAAGAACTTATAAAAAGGATGGAAGAGCAGAGGATGTTTGATTATGAGACTATAAAAATTTTAAAAGACCTTAAGAACATTTTGGAAGAGGTGTTGCCTCCTGAGACTAAAAAAATGCTCATGGATGTATTTTCCAAAAAAGAACTTACAGAAAAAGATATAGAAAAATTGCAGAGGATGAAGGAAGAGATAAAGAGAAACCTTAAGATGACGCTTGAACTGATGAAGAGATACTTACAGGAAAAAAGACTTCAGGAAATTTCTAAAAAGTTTAATTATCTCAAAAAGATGCAGGAAAAGGCAATAAAAGAAAAGGATATAAAAAGGAAGATAGAAGAGCAGGAGGGGATAGAAGAGGGGGTTAAAAAGATAAGAGAAGAAATTAGAAAGCTGGCAGAAGAGATAGAAGAAAAAGATGTTAGAAGGCTTTTAAAAAATCTTGCTCAGCAAGTTTCGGAAAAAGGCATAAAGATGGGTAACCGTATAAGTAATAGTTTAAAGAAAGGAGAAATACCAAAGGAGCTTATGCAGCAGTTGAAAAGATGGTTTGAAAAATGGGCAGACGAAACAGAACAAATTGCAAAAATGCTTAGAATGAAAAGGCAACGGGAAGTAACAAGTGAGTTAATGAAACTCATCCGAGAAGTTATTGTAAGTTCAGAAATTACTGAGGAAGCGATTAGAGATTTTGAGAGAGGAGACCAAATGGATGCAATGGAGAAGATAGAATCTGTGAAAGATGGCATACCAAGATATATGGAACAACTTGTGTCTCTTGGAGGAAAAAACCTAAGAATTTCAAGATCCGCTATTAGGGCTTTTTCTCACACAGAAAAAAGTATGCAGAAAGCGATAGAGGAGTTTGTAAAGGGAAACAAATATACTGCAAGGAGATTAATTCAAGAAGCGAAGAGAAATATTGATATAGCTTCTATTTCTCTTTTAAAGTCTTTCCAAAGGATATGTTCTTCTTGTACTGAGTCATCCACAGGTGTTGAGGAACTTTTAAGAGCATTATCATCCATTGCACAACAACAGCTTTCTTTAAACCAACAGATTTCTTTACTTCCGCTACCTGTATCAGTACAGGCGCTTTCTCCAAAGGAACAAGCAATGCTTGCACAGATACTTGCACAGCAGAGAGAGATAAGAAAAAAACTTGAAAAGATAAAGGAGGAAATGGGAGATATGGTAGGGCTTACTGGAAGACTTGATGGAATTATTGAAGAGATGAAGCAGACAGAAGAAGAGTTAAAAAAGCAGATAATTCCAAGAGATATTGTAAAGAGACAAGAAAGAATATTTAGGAGATTACTTGACGCACAGAAGAGTCTTTATAAAAGTAAAGAAGCATCAAAAAGTAGAAAGAGAGAAATAGGCGAAGATTATACACAGCTTGAGTCACCGGTGTTAGATAAAACCAAAGGTGAGAGAAAACTATTTTTGAAGAAAGAGTTAATTAAAGCAATGCAGGAGGATTATTCTGTAGAAATAAAAATTTTGTTAAAAGAGTACTATGAAGCTCTAATAAGAGGGGAAAAATGAGTTTACTATTATGTTTATTTTTTTCCTATCCTTCCGTTGTTGATTTTTATGAAACT
>CAYQJV010000097.1:0-2158 GCA_964417925.1 uncultured bacterium
CCCTCCTAGTTAGTAATAGTAAAACTATACCAAAGACTATCTTCCTTTTCAGAAGCTTTTATTACAAGTAGCACTTTAATTGTTTTCCCCTTGAACCAAATATCTTTTTGGGGAAATAAAGGAGTAATCTTCCATCCATTAGCCCAGTAAACATAGTCTGAGGGGATCACGTAATCCGTCAAAAATTCTCCAGGCTTGAGTATGGTGGGGGATTGTACCAAACTGTGATTTTCTATCCCCCAGTTTTTGTGAAAAACACGATGCTCCCTGCCAACAGGGTCTATATACAAGCATTTTTCCCAGAGTATTTCTATAGAATGGTCAGAGATATTTCGAACCCGAAGCCCCAAAACCCCGTCATAATATGCCCAGTTTACTCTTATATAATCTCTTTGCGGGGTTTGGATGGGCTTTATAGTGAGTGCCTGAGAAAGGAGTATAAGAAATACTCCCCACATACCCCCTCCTTATGTTATTTTCCTACTAGATCCTTTGGGTATTATCAGAATCACTTTATGCATGAACTCTATTTCGTCCTCGTTTGCATAAATGTCATCCACGTGGGGATTAAAAGATTTAAACAAACAAACTTTGTCTTTTTTCTTCAACCATTTAAGTAAGGTTTCTCCTTCTTTGAATTTTACAACCACCAGATCCCCTACTTGGGGCTCAGATTCTTGGGCAACGACCACAATATCCCCCTGCAGGATTCTGGGCTCCATACTATCTCCTTCGACTCTGAAAGCATAAAGGTCCGCTCTTCGCACCGGAATTTCAATCATGCCTATAGGACTTTCCAATGCTGCTAATAAACCATGTTTTCCGGCTTCTACGATGCTAATCAAGGGAATCAACCTAGTACCTTCTGATACAATTCGCTCTAATCTTTTTATCCTTTCTAATAAATTCTCTTCTTTGGCCTCTTGTTCACGTTTGTAAGCTTCATACATTTCCCAGATTGTTTCAAATCCAAATGCTTTAATTATCTTTTCAAGGGTTTCATTCTCGTAAGTTTCGTTATTTAAAATTCTATCATAGGTTTTATTTGAGATTTGGGCCTTTTCGGCCAAATATGTTTTTGTCCAGTTCAGTTTCTTACGCCACCACTCCAATAGCTCTGGAACAGGAATTTTGCTGCTATCGGATACCGACATATACATAATATATTCCATAGTAGCCAACATGGCAATACCCCCTTATTTCCAATAGTTTCCAACACATTACATAAAAGGACTTGACAAATCGGATTAAATCCTGTAATATATTTCCAAAAGGAGTAAACAGATGCCGAAAAAGAAAACGAAAATACCTAATAGACTCCAAAAGGTGCTTAAATACTGGAAAATTAGTAAGTCTGAAGTTATTAAATACACTGACATCAATTACAAGACTCTTGACCTTCTCATAAAGGAAAAAACCTCTCCTGACCTTGCCACAGCGTTCAAGATAACGTCTGCAATAAATTACATACTTTTGCAAAGAGGTATCTCTCTTTTTTATCTTCCTACGGATATTTGGGAATTTCATTACTTGCCACATGGACATACGTTACAGGGGAATATAAGCAATGTAAAGTCCGTTTCTTCAGAAAACCAGACAAAGGAGGGGTAAATGTTAGAGTTTCATGATATCCTCAAGGTTTGTTTGGAGGAAATTAAGAAGGATCTTCCCTGGTATGAGATAGCAGATAGGATCATACCAGAGAAGAGCCGGGATTTCTTTTGGAAGATTAGAAGCGGGGAAAGACCACTCCATCTTAAAAGGTTCAAATTACTTCTCACCCTACTTGCCGAAAGAGGTTTTGACAGGCAAGTAAAAATGTTGGTCGAATGGGTTTTGCCACCAGGATTTGAGGTCGTCAAAAAAGAAAATAGCAGCAGCAATAATGAGATCCAAGAGGCTTTTGATGTCATTTATCAGGCAGGAGATACTATCCGGGTACTTTCGGAATGCCTTAGAGATGGCCGTTTAGTTCCCTACGAAAAGAAACAAATTTTGAGCTCTCTCTCCATTCTTGAAAAAGAGATAGAGGAGCTGAAGGAATGCCTAAAGTAAAGCAGTTTGTAACTGCAAAATGGCTTACTGAGAACGTTTTTATAGGTGTTTCCAAGCACACAATTTACAAGTGGGCAAGGGAGGGAATTTTCCCGGCTTATAA
>CAYQJV010000098.1:0-2029 GCA_964417925.1 uncultured bacterium
CATTTTAATTAAAAAAATTGAGGGGGAAGAGGGAAAGTGATATTGCAAGATCTGACCCCAAGATTTCATACAAGATTTTTCAAATAGGGAAGGTGTGACAAGGAAATAATTTGGTAATTTTTAGCGGAAAACCTATGGGGTCTGAGGGGTTTCTTAACCGGATGTATTCTCATTTTCCAAAGACGAAAGATTATATTATGAATGCATATTGTGTCCTGTGAGGACACAATATGCAATATAAATATAATTTTTGCTTGATATTGTTATATTATTAATGTAAAATGTGGCTTAGGAGGACACTATATGCATTATAAAAATAATAAACAAAAAACCCTTGGACCTCAAGCTGCTCATCTGGTTACCATACTTTATGAGAAAAATAAGCCTATGTTTCGCCTGAAGGAAGTACAGAAAATTCTTCATTTAGATGAAGCATCCTCGCGTAATTTTGTCCGGAAGCTTGTAAACAGAGGAGTTGTTACACGTTTAAAACCAGGACTTTTTATTTTGGTTCCATACGAGCTGGGAAAAGAGGACGAGTATGCAGGGAACCCATTCGTTGTGGCTCGTGAAATTATGGACGGGAAAGACTACTTTCTCTCCCATGCTACAGCTATGGAAATTCATGGAGGGGTTACTCAACCTCAATTAGTTGTTTATGTAACAACCTTGAAACCGCGCAGGTCTATTACTGCACAGGGTATTGAATTTAGATTTATCCATAGCCAGAAAAAATATTTCTTTGGTATAAGTGACTATTGGGCAACAAAACAAGAGAAGGTAAGAGTTAGTGATCTTGAACGAACAATTATCGATGGCCTTAGGCAACCGGAATATTGCGGTGGTCTGACAGAAGTAGCCAAAGGATTTTGGATGCGTCACCAGGATGTAAATTTGAACCGACTTATCAGTTATGCAATAAAGATCGGTGTAGGTGCTGTGATCTGTAGACTTGGATTTTTACTTGAACTTTATAAAATCGGTACTTCTGAAGACTGGGAAATCCTTTCTTTGCATTTAACCGAAACTTATGTGCGGTTAGATCCGCTTTTGCCGTCTGAAGGAAAATTCCTGCGAAAGTGGAGACTTCAGCTTAATGTATCTCCTGAAGAACTTCTGTCTGTAGTGAGGACATAGCCAATGATACCCCAGCGGAATCTTTCATTGCTCTCTAATCGACTTGCTCGAAAAGGAGGTCGACGTATTCCGGAGGCAGTTCTCGAGCGTGATTATTGTCTATCCTGGTTTTTAGTAGGATTATCCCATAATCCTCTTAAGAATATTCTTCTATTCAAAGGAGGTACATGCATCAAGAAGTGTTACTTTCCCAACTATCGTTTTTCAGAAGATCTTGATTTTACTCTAGCAAAAGAGTGTACCCTTAAGAATATCCGGAAGAATCTTGATATTGCTTTTAAGCATATATATTTGTCCTCAGGCATCAAACTAAATTTTCACCATTATGACCGTCACACCCATGAAAACACTTACACTTTTTTCCTGGGATACGAAGGGTCCCTACCCGGTGTTTCTGGTAAGAAAGTCAAAGTAGATATCACAATAAGGGAAAAAATTGTTTGTCCTGTTGAAGAGAAAATAATTCTCAGGGGATATAAAGAATACGAAGATCTGCCTGAGGATACGGCGATTCGTACTTATTCTATTAACGAAATAGCTGTAGAGAAAGTTGTTGCTTTATTAGATAGAGCGCGCAATGAACCGCGAGACCTTTATGATATATGGTATCTAACTTCTAATCAGTATGTGGATATTACTGAGTTGATTGAGGCTGTTGAAGAGAAGTTGGAATTCCGAGGGAAAAAATTAACCGATATAGGGGAAGAATTTTTACGAAAAGAAACCCGGTTTAAAAAACTTTGGAAAATACGTCTTTCCTCTCAGATGGCCTCCATCCCTGAATTTAGCCAAGTTTATCGAGAGGTACAGCGAAGGCTTAGACAGGCAGGATTGTTGAAGAAAAGGGGTCTATAATTAAAAAAGCATTTCATAACTATAGAATAATCTAAAA
>CAYQJV010000099.1:0-2021 GCA_964417925.1 uncultured bacterium
GTGGATGGGGGAAATGATAATTTGCAGGAATGCAGTAAGAATGAGAGGTGGGAAGAGATTGGTTAGAGTGGGTAAGGAGTATTTTAAAAGCGGAGGAAAAGATGACAGTAAAGGTAAAAATAAATCTTAAAAATCCTACAGGTAATTTTTGGATAGACAATGGACTCGTTATCCTTTACGACCTGTTTGCTGAAGGTGAGTTCGATGCCGAGAAGTTGCTTGATAACTTGATTGAAAAACTTGTAGTTGAAACAGGCAATATTGGGACGTATTATGACCTTTCAACTCAACAAATAAGGGAATACAAGAAGAAAAATTGGGTTTACCCAACAAATATTTTTATTAAATCTACTCCTCGAGCGGATAAGATAAAGATTAAGGGGAAACCATATTTTCTTAACCCACCTCAATACACCTTAAAACTCAGTTTTAGCAAAACAAAAAGTGTGTGTGATATTTGCGGACTCAAGGATCATTTGGCTGACGCTAAGATGTGGATGTTTCCCTTTGCTGTTGAACCCACTAAATTTTCCAATTTTTACTCGGGCTTAAAACGTGGAACAAAACTCTGTCCGAGATGTGCTCTTGCCGGACTCGCCGGGTATCTTGGATGGCTTTGGAAGGCTCAGGGAAGAGATAAATTGCATATTTTTGTTTTTTATTCTGATCTTAAAACGATGTACAACCTCAGAATAAAAGTATTTAAACCTTTTGAACACAGTGGAGAAATTAAAGGTGGAAATGTACCTGTTGCATTTTCTGGTGATTATATCCACGAAACTCTTTTGGGTTTACTTTTAAGACTTTTTAGAGAGCTTAAAAAACCAGAGGTTCTTTCAGAGGAAGGAGAGAAAGTCCTTGAAGAAATTTTTGGTGAGTCCTTTGCTGAGACGCCTTTAACCCTTTATGCATTTTCTGGTAAACCCGGTCAGGCTTTTAATATGGATACTATGATTGAATTTTCGGAGTTTAAAACACTTTACCGGCTTTATATGAGATGGTTTGAAATATTTGATCAGCCAGAAGTTAATCGCCTGCGGATAATAGAAAATGTATTTCGGCAATTTCAAAGGATGGAAGGCAAAAACTGGAACACAATCTGGCGGGACAGGATTGCTTGGGCAATGCTTGATATGAGAGATCCGTCTGTTTTTATAGAGGACTTTATTTTTGAGGCGAGAGTGAGGGAAGAAAATCCTCGCTCTCTTGCTTTTGGTACGTTTGATATTTTTGAAACTTACTGGAAGGAGGTTATTAAAATGGATGAAAGGTTACTAAATGTGCTGAAAGGGTTCGGACACACCCTTGGAAGAACAGCAAAACAAAGAAGCGAGATGGGGCTTCTTTTTGCACTAAGGAATGCTAAAAATCCAGATGAATTCTTCAGAGTCCTAAATGATATTCAATTTCGTCTTGAACTTACGATACCTGAAGATATACTTGAGATAGGTAAAGGTGAGAAAATAAAGGGGAGTCCCTGGTTAAGGGTTAAAACACTTCTTTCAATATATGCTATGAATTCTTATCTTTACAGTGCACCATCAAACCAGGAGGTTTAATTATGAATAATAAAAAAGCTATTGCAATAGGATACCTTACCAATGTCTCCCTCGGCAACGTGAACGCATCTCACACCGAGGGAAATGTGATGGTTGCAAAGAAAGTTACTTTACCAGACGGGAGCACAATTCCTTATATTTCCGGTCAGGCAATCCGTAGAATGATTCGTGATAGGCTCGAAGATCTCGGGTGGCAGCTTTCTGAACCATTTTCCCAAGTTTCAGGACAAGAGGTTGTTCCGCCTGTTAAACCGTGGAAATATATAGACGAAGATCTATTTGGGTATATGGATACAAAGCAAAACCGCAGGAGGACTTCTCCGGTAAGAGTGTCTTCACTAATCGGGCTTTTTAAATTTCATGGCGATCGAGACTTAGGCACACGTTCCTTTGAAAAATTTGGTCAGGCTATGGAAGCTGGTGGCAATATGTTTGAAACAGAGGTTTACAATAATCTCTTCA
>CAYQJV010000100.1:0-1957 GCA_964417925.1 uncultured bacterium
TCCTAATATCATGATAAAGAAATGGAGCAGAGCGGATTTGAACCGCCGACCTCCAAAGTGCGATTCTGGCGCTCTCCCAGCTGAGCTACTGCCCCTTATAAATTGATTTTAATCAAGTATAGTTAAACTTAACAAATTGTCAACAAGTAGATATTTCTTTATCACATTGTTAACTCTGTTTATTTAGACTTTTTTATAAATCATAAGGGGAAAGATGCTTTCTTTTATAAGAGACATCTCTTTATTAAAGAGATAGGTCTATTCCTTTTGTACCATGGTCTTGAACAGGTTCTACATAGAGGCAATTTGTCTATTCTACCTGTTTTCATAAGTTTTCTTATTTTTACCTTTTTTTCCCGTTCCATATTTCTTCTATTGAATTTTTTTTAATATCTCCTACTATATGGGTATACAGTATGTCATGGCAGCATATAACAACTCTTCCATCCCAGGTTATTGCTATTCCAAACCAGGGATGAGTACATGGGTAGTATTTCTTTTTTTCAGGAGTATAATTGAAGTTATCTTCTACTACTTCTGCAAAATCACCTCCCACATTGTGAAGGTGAAAAGGATATATGTATAGATTTTGTCTTTCTCCAAATAGTTCTTTGACTTCCTTAACATTATCAATAACATGTAAGGCTATTTCAATATTTTGATTCAATGCGTATTCAATATTTTCTTTTACCTGTCCCCATTTTGTTCCTGCTCTATCGTTTTCAAAAATAGTTTTGTCTGCAGCAAAAGTTATAATGAAAAGAATATCTCCTTTTTCTTTTATCTTTTTACTTCTTTCTGGTGTTAGAAGTGTTCCATTTGTTGCAACAGTTGGTTTTATTCCAAGTTTATTGTTTACAAGGTAAACAAATGTTTCAAAATCAGGATGGATAAGAGGTTCTCCTCCAAGATGAAGAGATATTTTGTATGGTTGAGGAGTTCTTTTTATCTGTGACAGTATATTTTTAAAAAGTTCTTTTTTCATTAATCCAAACCATGAAGAATTTTTCTTTATTTTACTGTAAGGACAGTATTTACATCTAACTCAAGTTTGACACTTAATCTTCAAAATCAACACATTTCAGAACTTGATAATCACAGTATTTCAGCATTTTTTAATTTTAATCCCTTTAAAATCTTTATTTTTATATGCTGACGCAGGTTTAAGTATAAGAATTTTATATTTTGGTCAATATAACATAAAATTTTTAAATTACAACTTAAAGGATATATAAAAACAGCAAATTTCCCTCTTTAATTTTTGATGATATTTTCATAAATTTTTTACAACTGTCAAAGATGAGTCTAAGATTACATTTATTCGTTATTTCTATATGGTAATGAACTGGTAAAGGGATATTTTCTGTTCTCTTTATGAGAAAAGAAAAGAAAGATTTTCCTTTCCTGATGGCATTTGTTATTTTCTTCATGCTTTTGCCTTTTGAGACCTTTTTGTTGAAGGTGTGTATTTTTTAAGAGTAAAGACAAACTTATTACTGTTACTGAACTCATAGCCATAGCAATGCCTGCAAATTCAGGACTAAAAGTTATGTTGAAAAAGGGATGCAGTACCCTTGCTGACAGAGGAATTAAGTCTGAGTTATATGCAAAAGCCCAGAATAGATTTTGCTTTATTCTTTTCATTACTTTTTTGCTTATTTGAATAGCTGAGACAACATCCATCAGATTATTTTTAACAAGTACTACCTCTCCTGTTTCCATAGCTATATCTGTTCCACTACTTAATGCTATTCCTATGTCTGCCTGAGCAAGAGCTGGAGCATCATTTATTCCGTCTCCTACAAAAGCAATCACTTCTCCAATTTTCTGGAGTCTTTTAACTTCGTAAGTTTTTTCCTGAGGCAAAACTTCTGATATTACCTTTTCTATCCCTACCTTTTTTGATATTGCCTGAGCCGTTCTGTAATTATCTCCTGTAATCATAGCCACACCTATG
>CAYQJV010000101.1:0-1956 GCA_964417925.1 uncultured bacterium
GGCAGAAGAAAACCACGATGAACACTACAGGCGGAGCAAATGTAATGGGTTCTTACCCGTATCCTCCAAATGGTATGGTTGAGATCGATTATGAATTTATACTCATATTTAAGAAGCCGGGAAAAAGTCCAAAAATACCAAAAGATGTGAAAGAAAAGTCCAAGCTAACAAAAGAAGAATGGAAGGAGTATTTTTATGGTCATTGGTACTTTGGTGGTGCAAGACAAATAGAGCATGAGGCGATGTTCCCTGAGGAATTGCCGAAAAGGCTTATAAAAATGTATACATTTGTTGGTGATACTGTGCTTGATCCATTTTTGGGAAGCGGAACAACCGTAAAAGCAGCTTTAACCCTGAGCAGAAATGCTATTGGTTATGAAATAAATAAAAAATTCTTAGATGTAATAAAAGATAAGCTAAACTTAAAGGAAAACTTATTGCAATTTAGCAATAATATACAGATTATAAAGCGAGAATTTAAAATAGATGTTGAGGAAGTGGATTATATTGCAAGAATCAAAGATGCTGAACCAAAGATTGACCCTAAGAAATTCAATTTCAAGAATGATAGGCTTTATAGAGTGGTGGATGTTGTTGATGAACAAACAATCCTGCTGAATACGGGATTAAAAGTTAAATTTTTGGGGGTTAGAGTAACCAAAAACCAGGAAGCATTAAGATATTTAAAGGACTACATTCTAAAAAAGGAAGTTTTCTTGCGGTTTGATAATGGTTCAGTCTTAGATGAAAATACTGTAGAGGCGTATGTTTACCTTAAAAATAAGATCTTCGTGAATGCTTACTTAATAAAGTCTGGTATAGCCAGAGCAGATAGAACAAGAGAGTATAAATATAAGACAAAATTTATTGAATTCGAAAAAGAGATGAAATATGGCTAAGGAATGGATATTAAACATGGCAACAAATAGATGGGGACTGAATAAGAAAGACAGTGTGGGACCTGTATCTCAATGGATTCGTGAATGCGGACCGAAAACAATTAAGAGCTGGGAAGAATTTTATTACAGCAAACTTGCCGAATTCCTCAGATCTAAAGGGATAAGTCTCTCCCCACAGGACTACATAGAAGACCTTGGTAGAAAACTTTACATGAAAATCACAGAAGTCATTCAAGCAGAAATTGAAGAAGTAACCGAAGAAGATTGTATCCGATATATCTATAATCTTGTAATTAACCGAACTTATGACGGCTACTTAACTGAAATAAAGACAATATACGGAAAATTAGAGCGTGATTTAGGCCTTAAAATAAAACCAGCACCAGATGAATGGGACAGATTATATAATGTTGATTTTTACATCCAAGTTGGCGACAGATATATAGGGCTGCAAATAAAACCCATCACCTACGAACAAACACCAGAAGTATATAGGTGGAAAGAATGGCTTGGTAAAACACATGATAAATTTGAAAAGGACCACGGTGGCAAGGTATTCATTGTTTTTTCAATCAAAAAAGATAACAAAAAAGAAATTTACAATCCAGAGATTGTAGAAGAAATCAAGAAAGAGATCCAAAAGCTTAAGGAAAGAAAGTGATTATGGGGCTTCGGGCGACTCTCTGCTCGCTATCGCTCGCTTCAGTGCTATCGCACTCGAACAACAGTGGATACAGACCTGAAGGTCTCAGGATCTGCCGTGTTGCCGGGGAAGACCTCATGGGCAACGGGGACCCCCTCCCTGCTCATGAGCAGCCCTATCACCACCTGAGGACTGTCGGGCCTCCTGTCCCTGGAGTAACCATACTCACAGAGGCCTTCTGCCCCTTGACCTTCAAAGTAGCAAGAGGTCGTATCCCAAAAGACAAGGTCAAGCTCCAGGTTGAAAAGATCCCTGACCCCCTCAAAGAGCCTCCCTTCTATCTCGTCCTTGCACTCTGACAGGAAGTCCAGAGAGCGGTAGAGGTGCTGGAGTTGAAGCTGCTGAAATTGGGGT
>CAYQJV010000102.1:0-1936 GCA_964417925.1 uncultured bacterium
CGGCTGTAACTATCTGGGTGACCATGAGGTGGATTTATTATGTTGAAAAAAACCAGGAAAGTCAAAATATTTTAAGCAACTGTAAACCTACTCATTTCCGTAATAGCCTTTGCCCTCGGTGTTTTTATCTGATATCCTTAGTTCAGTACGCCAAGGGGTGGAAATTGGTGAAAATTGTGAGAGATTTGTTGGAAGCACAAAAGGGAAATTCTTATCCTTAAAGGAAGGTAAAGAAGGCCAAGTGAAGACTTGGTGAGAGATAAATTTTAAAGATGAAAATGAATTGAAGTGAGAAAAGAAGGCTATCACAGAGCATTGAGAAAGGGGCAGCTATCTTATTCAGCTATAAATAAACTTTTAAATTTTATGAGAAAGAGAGGTATGGTCCTCGAGAAACTGGAGAGAGATACCTTTAAAAAATTGCAGATCACTGGGTATCTTAGCAAGCTTGAGCTCTATTTATGTCGAGGAATCAGAAGTTGGCAGGGCATTGTGGTCGGTTTTCCTGGAACTATATATGACCTGACTCCGGAAAATGTTGGCACTCCTTATCTGAGGAAAATCCTCTACCCCATAGTCGATATGCACACGAAGCTGAATAGAGAAGAACATTTTCCTTGTCTGTATATCTTGGGAAGCCGGTTCAACGATGTCTTCTTACGAAAATTCAGGTTTCTCAAGATGTTGATTCCTCATGTGGTTGTGTTGACAGAAGACCTGAGGAAAAATGCTGAACGAAAGAAAAAGGAAGTACCGACAGGGAAGGGAACTCCAAGAAGCGAACACTATTATCAAAAAAGATTATGCGATAGGATGATGACCCAGGAAGGACTGAGAATTCATACAAATGAGAACAAGCACTTGAGTCTTGGTTTCCTTAGTTACGAATTTCCGACTGTTCAAGGAACAAAACACCTTGAGCGGCTGGATATCCTGGGTTATGACTTGGATGATCATTCTCTTGTGGCCTTCGAGATAAAAGGGCCTGAAGCTAGTGAAATAGAGTTAGACAACCTGTTTTTCCAAGGCCTGGAACACCGGGATTGGCTTGAGGAAAACAAGATGGCCGTTAAGTTCGCCTTCGACGGCCCGAGAGGGAAGAGGATCAACACGAGAAAGAGGGTAAAACTGGTTCTTGGCTTTATGGATGGCTCTGTTGGGGAGCGATTTAAAAAATTAAAAGCGCAAGCTGTGAAGAGAGATAAATATTTGGAAATATACCTTTGTCAAATAGAGCGAATTAAGGACAAAAGCGACACCTTGAGACTTGAAATTTTGTCATAATGTTGAGGAGGAAAAGGATTAATCATCATCCATACAGAACCATAGCGAATTAAATTTTAGATGGAAATTTTACAGATAAAATGAAGTCATATTGGAACGAGCATTAGGCCGTTAGGCATGTTATTTCCATAGAAGAAAGTAGCATTGATAAATGTAAACTATTTTATTAAAAAGATTTTTTATTTGGAGAAAAAAAGGAAGGAGGAGACATGCCTCTTTGCTCTATTAGGCGGAATTTATAATAACAGCCTCCCCTTGTAACTTGGTTCAATTGACAAGTTGGTAAGGGTTGATATAAGGAATCATTGAGGTAATAAAGATGAATAGAGAATTTAAAAATCATAATGAAGGGAAAATTTGTCCTCGTTGTGGTTCTAAAGATATTATACCCATCCAGTATGGGCTTCCCCCAAAAGAACCATGTGGTAAAAAAGTAGGCGGATGTATAATAAGAGAAGATAATCCAAAATGGTACTGCATAAACTGCAAGAATGAATTTTGACCAAGAAGAGCTGAAGGCAAGGCTATACTTTAAGAATCATAGGTAGTAGACTGACCACCACTAGAGTTGACAGGTGTCAAGTACCCGGCTAATGGTGGGGATATAAAGATTAAGATGTTGATAATAATATAATTCTTGAAGACCGAGCCT
>CAYQJV010000103.1:0-1901 GCA_964417925.1 uncultured bacterium
TAATAAAACGATGTGCTGCAAGGAGACGAATAAAATTAACTGTCAAACTCAGGGTGTTTTTCCTTTGCTATTTTTACTTCCTGAGTTTGACAGTTGAGAGGCAAAATTAACCAACACATTTTTCCAATCGTGTCCACTGATATCGTTTTTGATTTTCCTCCCCTGTAAATTTCTAAAAAACATAGTGAAAACTTTTGCCAAAAAATTTTTATCCGAAATTTTTATAATATGTTCTTGACAAACTGATTAATTATGATAAAATCAACACATAAGAAATAATATTATATGATGCAAACTATTGAAAAATGTTTCCGAGGATAGTTAAGAGTAAAAATAAAGAATATCTGGTGATTGTAGAGAGTTATTGGGATGGGAGCAGGTCAAGGCAGAGGAATATTGGCAGTTTAGGAAATATAGATAAACTAAGAGAGAGCGGAAAATTAGAAAAATTAGCTTCTGCCCTACTTAAATATTGTAAACAGAGAAAATATCTGGATATTACTACTACTGAGGAGAAAGATAGAAAGTGGTGGGAAGAGTAAAGAGTGTATCGGAAGATATGGGATGAATTTAAGATGGATAAGTTATGGGAGAAGGTATTGGAGGGAAGGAAGATAGAATTTGATTTATGGAGTGCGGTATTTCTGATGGTTTTAGATAGGTTAATAGATCCCAAGAGCAAACTAAAAAGTTTCCAGGAGCAGGACAGATATTACGGAGTAAAGGAGAACAGCTTACAGCATCTTTATCGGGGATTAGATATTCTGGCAGAGAGCAAGGAAAAAATAGAGAGATACCTTTTTGCCCAGAACATAAATTTGTTCAATATGAAAGTAGATGTAGTTTTCTATGATGTAACCACTTTATATTTTGAGAGTGTAAGGGAAGATGCATTAAAGAAGATGGGTTTTAGTAAAGATGGGAAATTCAAAGAGGGAAGACTAGTGTTGGGACTATTGCAGGATACAGAAGGCAGGCCAGTAGGCTATGATGTATTCCCGGGTAGTAGTTTTGAAGGACATACTCTACCTAAGGCATTGGAAAAGATGAAAGATAAGTTTCAAATTAATCGGGTGATAGTAATAGGGGACCAGGCACTACTTTCTAAAAAGAATATCAAAATGATAAAGGGGAAAGGGTACCAGTACATAGTTGGGGGAAGGATAAAGAACTTACCTAAAAAAATAAAAGAAGAGATTCTGAGGAAGGATGGGTACAAACCTGTAAAAGACAAAGAGGGGAATGAAATCTTCAGGTGGAAAAGAATACAGCTGGGGGGTGAAGACTTAATCTGTAGTTGGTCAGAGAGAAAAGCGAGAAGAGATAGAAAAGAGAGGGAGCAATTGGTGGAGAAGGCAAAAAAAATGATAGAAGAAGGAAAGGTAATGGGTAAAGTTAAAAGAGGTCCACTCCGGTTTATAGAAATAGTTTCTGATTCAACTCCTGCTCTTAGCAGTGCCAAAATTGAAGAAGATGAAAGGTGGGATGGATACTTTGGGATAAGAACAGATTGTAAGAATTTAAGAGCAGAGAAGGTGTTAGAACTATACCACCAGTTGTGGAGAATAGAAGAATCATTCCGAATCTTCAAGACTCATCTTGAGACCCGGCCCATGTTTCACTGGACACCAAAAAGGATTGAAGGGCATCTGGTTCTGTGTTTCATAGCTTTCCTTTTAGAGAGGACATTGGAAATTGAGTTAAAAAGAAACAAGATAGAATATTCTCCTGAAAAAATAAGAAAAGCATTAGATTCCCTTCAATTCTCGGAAATAGAAATAGAAGGGAGAAAATTTTTCCTGCGTTCTCCTGTAGAAGGATTGGCAAATCAAATTTTGAGGACTATGAGAATAAAGATCCCGCCGAATATCGGTATCCTTGAGAATTTTTAGAATGAGTTA
>CAYQJV010000104.1:0-1863 GCA_964417925.1 uncultured bacterium
CAGTTTCTTCATCAGTCTTAGGCCAGGGATTTGGGTATAAAGTGGCTTCTTCTGGAACCTGAGCGTTTACCTGTTCTTCCTCATCATCAATCATCCATTTTTTAATAAATTCGGTAGTATAGGTGCAGGTAGGAAGCGCAAGTTCAGGATCGGTTCCTTCATCATAACTATGGGAAGCATAAATAACAGGGTTGAACTTGGCAGAAGATAAACCTACCTGGAAAACAGCAACAACCCCATCATTTTCCTCTCCATAAAATAACTTAGGAGATCCTTTATTTCCTGCAATAGTACTCATCGCTTCTATATAATTGGCATATCCTAAAAAATCGCTCCAATGTTTCTCATCGCCTGTTTCTAAATCTATAAAATAAGGGTCTGTTTTGATACCTGTTGGATCTGGATATGCCACCCCCATTTCTAAATTCTCTCCTGTTTTCTGCCAAGACTTATCACCCCAATATTGATTATAAAATGCTTCCCACCATTCATCAAACGGATGATTTGGAGTACCCACCATCAAAAGCTTCCTTACTTTTTCTGCACAACCATAATTCTTTATCGCAACTCTTGCTACCAATCCTCCCATAGAATGAGTCACAATATCTACCTTTTCTGCCTCTGTAGCTTCTAAAACCTTATCTATAAAATCCGCCAGATGCTTTGCCCAGCATGCATGAGAAGCACTTTCCTCATATTTCTCTCTCCACTCATCCTCTACTGGCACAAGGTTACCATTACTCCCTATAACTCCAGGTGACCCATCAGGATTATAATAACTGAAGTTATAAATCTTTCTCGTCTCACCACCGGTGGGCTGGGGAACAGAATTTTTATCACAATCCAAAGGCGAGCCAGCAGTATAGCCACCATAACCTTCCAGGAGAATTTTATTCATAGCAGTTTTTATATTTCCAAGGGGGTTCAGTTTTCTCTCCATTCCAATCAGGCCAACATTTTTCGGGTTTTGCATCATCGTTCTTTCCACCTCTTTGTCCATGAACAAATATAATTGGGTTAGAGGCAGCAAAAGATAGATTAACAGTAAGCACAAACAATATAATTCTTCTCATTTTTTTCCTCCTTTCTTAAACAAAAAATTGTAATCGATGCCTGCTTTAATGTATAACCCTGTAAAATTGAAATTTACAGGTCGATCCCAAACAACATCTGCCTGTTCCGTTGACTGCGTATAACACTTTGCAATACCACATCTAACTATTAATAGAGAGTACCAACTGAAATTAGAAATCAGAGGTTTTTTGAAACCTGCTGATATAAAAAGACCATGCCCTCTCGAATAATTAGAACCATTTACAATTCTACGGTCAGGATTATAGATATTTTGAGGATTGTGGCGTGATAGTCCTTCAGTGCAATAGCCTTTGGAAAAGTAATAATCAATACCGCCATTCACCACCAAATTTGGTAATATACGATGTATTTTGCATTCACCGGCAAAAGACACATAATAACTCCCAATATCCCATATTGCTAATCCGGTTGAACCCCAAGGCTCTTCCCAAGATTCATATGGAATACTCAAAAATGATCCTCTTCCTTCCAAATGTGTCCACATATACCCGCCACCAATTCCTATCGCCCAGTGAGGGTTAATATAATATATGGTTTCAATATCTACAACATTATTCCAGTATAACATATGGAAAGGATCCATCTCTCCAGTTCCCAAGCTGCGAGACAGCATGCCTGCATACGCAATCCCCGGACTGTAACCTATTCTAATGCTGAGTTTAGAATAATACTCCTTTCTGGTAGTATCCTTAAAAGACTTATAAATCTCATACCCCACTAATCCAGCACCAAAAGAAAAAAGACAACACCCTATATAAGATGGTTCAT
>CAYQJV010000105.1:0-1836 GCA_964417925.1 uncultured bacterium
TCAGGTAGAAAAGTGTGGACAAAAATGGAGGAGGATGGTGATGGGCTTATTACCTGGCATCCAAATGAAAAAAATGGAGTATATGTATACATAGTAAAAGATAAATCCGGGCAAGTGAGAAAAGGTAAATTGATAATCATAAGATAAATAGAATCTATATTTACTTTAGTTTGTTTTGCAGTTTATGAAATACTTTTGGGTTACTTTAATTTTTCCCATTCAATCTTCAGTATAAGATTATTGGACAAGGCAAATCCTTTTTGTTGTAAATATTGAATCCTAGCGGAAAATTCTTACTTTTAACAAAAATCTTCAAAGTCCTTTTAACTACTACATTCGGCGGTTAAACTATTATTTAAGCATTTATTCAGGTATGGGATAAGAATAAATGATATAACTATTCAGGTAGACAATGGTAGTGAATTCAGCGGGATAAAGATACATCATAACAGAGGGTTTAAGTGGTATGTTGAGAAAGAATGGGGGAACAAAAGTGAGGTATATTCCTCCACATTATCATAATGCGAATGCAGATGTTGAATCATCTCACAGGTTAATAGAGGATGAATTTTATTCAAGAGAACCAATCTCTTCAAAAGAAGATTTTCTTACAAAAGCCTCTACCTATCAGTTCTACTTTAACTTTATGAGAAAAAAGTGATACAAAGGTTATAAAACACCTGTGGAAATATTGAAAGAACACAATATATGCTCCAATGTAGCTTTATTCCTACTCACAGAGGATTTTATCCCAAGAAATACAAATAATTCACTTTATCCACTGGACATCTATGCCTTTGCAGTATCATCACTTGTCTTTGGGATGTCTGAAGATTTTGAGCATCAGGAAAGGGTTTTGAGGAATGCTGTTAAGATATAACTGATTACCTTTTATGCCTGTGAATATATGTCTTCTCTTTTATCTTTGAAATAAACCAGAGCAGACGACATTTGCTGCTTCTCCAGTATCCTCCCCATTTATTCTTATACTGGTGGAAGATCGGGTCCCCAGTAATCTCATAGAGTCTTTCCAGAAGGCCTATGTGGAGGAAGTGGTATTCCCTGGATGCAAGCCTTTTCACCATCCAGAGGTCGTACAATGACCAGTATCCAGTGTCATATAAATGAAGGTGTTTTTTTAAATGCTCTGTATAGTAAGTGAATGCATCTTTGCTGTTCTTATGACCATTCTCTGCAAACTCATGGAGCACAAGAAGCATATATAAAAAACCATTCAGTGTTGCTGATGGCGGATTTGAGGGATACTCCTCAAGGAAGTGGTAGTCACCAATTGAGTTTGCAACCCCACCTTCCCTTACAGGATGGAATAGGGGTTCAATAGCAAGTGTATCATTACCTTCAAATTCATGGGAATGCCTTTTCAAGTACAGGAAAAGGGCGCCTCCAAGTGCCTGTGTGAGTCCGCATATCCATCCTGGTTCCATTTTAAGAAACCTGTTGGGATATGGATGTTTCCACAGAAGGGCATTATTTAAAATTTCCCCTTTATTCAGGAGCCACCTTCCGCAGGTGATTGCTGAATTTAAAAAATCTCTATTTTTTGTATTTTCATGCTTCTGATACTGATGAAGGCCGTAAAGTGCAACTGTCACTGGATATGTTGTAAATCCAAGTTCTTTAAACCCAACAATTAAAGGAATACCTTCTTGAGATATTTTCATTCCACTGAATATGATTGACTTGAATTTGATGAAGTCAAAAAACATAGAAAAAAGACAACCGAATGGTGCGCAGGTTTCTAATCAAGAGAGTTTTCTCCGTAGAAAGGAGGTGATCCAGCCGCACGTTCCCGTACGGCTACCTTGTTACGACTTC
>CAYQJV010000106.1:0-1792 GCA_964417925.1 uncultured bacterium
CAGTTTCTTCATCAGTCTTAGGCCAGGGATTTGGGTATAAAGTGGCTTCTTCTGGGACCTGAGCATTTACCTGTTCTTCCTCATCATCAATTATCCATTTTTTAATGAATTCGGTAGTATAGGTAGAACTAATTCACATCTTTCTTCATGAGGATATTTACTCCATCCATGTCCTAAATGTACTATAGGTTGGTATTTGGCATAAGAAAGTTTTGCATCTACTACTCGAACCACACCGTCATCTTCCCCTTCTATATTCCCTATTATTACTGCAATTTCTATATTTTTTGGTTTTGTCAGAAATTTAACCCATCTCTCCTTTTTCCCTGTATTTACATTTCGGAAATATACTTCGTGGTCTCTGTACCCAGGGTCTATATTCATTTCTAAATCTTCCCCATATATTTGCCAATCCTCATGTTTTGCTATCATTTCTTTCATCCATTTGGTTCCTCCCCATTTATTCCAGCCTTGATTAGGAGTACCTATCAAAAGAAGTTTCCTCACCTTATTTTCGCATCCGTACCATTTAATCGCTGCTCTTGCTACCAATCCTCCCATAGAATGAGCCACAATATCTACCTTCTCTGCTCCTGTAGCTTCTAAAACCTTATCTATAAAATCTGCCAGATGCTTTGCCCAGCATGCATGAGAAGCACTTTCCTCATATTTCTCTCTCCACTCATCCTCTACTGGCACAAGGTTACCATTACTCCCTATAACTCCAGGTGACCCATCAGGATTATAATAACTGAAGTTATAAATCTTTCTCGTCTCACCACCGGTGGGAGTAAGTTCTGTATTAACATGACAATCTAAGGGAGAACCCTTAGTATAACCTCCATAATGCTCAGCAAGAATCTTATCCATGGCTGTACGATAGGGCATGTTATAATCAGTACCATTCCAGTCCGGCCAAGCTTCATCAGGGTTGGCTTTACCACCCTTACCGCCTTTTTGCCCATGAACAAATATTATCGGACAGTCGGCGGCAAAAGAAATACAGGTAATAACTAATGCCAATGAAACTACTCTGATAAAGAAATATTTCTTCATTTTGTCCTCCTTTCTATGAAACTATAATTTATTCCTATTTCTACATAAACGCCAGTGTAACTGAAATTTACAGGTTTGAACCAAATAACATCTTTTTGCTCTGTCTCCTGCTTGTAGCTTTTTACAGGTCCGTATTTCCAAAGCAAATTTGAATACCACGAGATTTTACGAAACAATACCTTCTCGAAACCTACGGAAATAGAATATCCTATCCCTTTATTATAAGTCGTTCCTACAAAAGTTTTAATAGTATCCGCTCTGTGCCACTGTTCATAGGCCTTACCCATCGCAAAATAGTATTCTAATCCAATTCCAAAACGCAAATGCTGCAAGCAATGTGATATTGCAAATATACCATAAAAACCCTGTATATCCCATTCATTAATAAAACCAGAAGGTTTCCATCCTTCTACTCTAAGCCATAGATCTCTCTTATTTAAATGTGTCCACATGTATCCTCCACCGGCTTCTATAGACCAACTAGAACTAAAGTGATATTTCATATCCATTTTCAATGAATTATTCCAATACAACGCATGGAAGGGGTCCATTTCCCCCGTTTCTAATCTTCGTCCCAGCATCCCTGCATACGCTATCCCTGGACTGTAACTTATTCCAATGCCAAACCTTGGATAATAATCCTTTTTAGTAGTATCCTTAAGAGAGTTATAAATCTCATATCCCACTAATCCAGCACCAAAAGAAAAAAGACAACACCCTATATAAGATGGTTCAT
>CAYQJV010000107.1:0-1755 GCA_964417925.1 uncultured bacterium
ATCTGAAAGAACTCTTGACAACCTGGATTGGGAAATGGTAAACTGTAAAATTTTGGTTTCATACAATCCCGTGGAACTATCTCTTGCAAACCAGGATGGTGGTGTATTAAAATGATGCTCTTTCTCTTGATCCCTGCTAAAGAGATACATTGAAGGTACTCTTCACATTGCTCTCAATTAAATAATAACAAATTTGGATGAAAAAAGACAAGAATTACTAATCTTAATGATAACAAATTAGATTAATTCCTTTATAGCTTTGAAACTTGAAAAACCAAGCGTTTTGTTTTAAAAAAATAAAAGGAGGGAAGAATGAATGATATAACTCTTAGTAAGATATTAGGCCTTGTAGGAAAATTAGATGATACTCCGGGTGAGAATACACCACGTGAGCGCTTCAGACGGTTCCTGAACGAAAATATAAAAGAAGTAGGACAGATAAGGGATTACATTGAAGAATGTTTACGAAACAAAGGGGATCAATATAACCGGGCTTTACAGGACCTTGTAAATTTAATCGGCTCCTTTCTTGGATTTGAAGTAACATATGGCAGATATCAGGGAAAGTCTGGTGAAATTGGATTTGATGGACATTGGAAATCCCCTACAGGATTTCATATTGTGGTAGAAGTAAAAACAACAGAAGTGTATTCAGTGAAAACCGCCACATTGATAGGCTATGTAGATCAACTGATTTCAGATAAAAAAATTCCAAATTGGGAAAGTGCTATGGGTTTATATATAATTGGGCGGCCCGATCCAGAGCTCAAACAACTCCGAAACGCTATAATAGCAGAGAAGCGTTACGGACAACTACGAATAATTTCAGTAGAAGCACTTCTAACTCTGGCTGAAATGAAAAGTGAATATGGTATATCTCACGAAGATATACTGGCTATCATGCGCCCGTCAGGACCAACCATTGATCCAATAATAGATCTTATGAACCGCCTGGTAGTAGAAAAAGAAGTTCAAGTAGAACCTGAAACTGAGATCATGAAGAAGGGAAGTGTGTGTTATTGGATTACACCTGTGAAGGGAGAAAATAACACAAGTGCAGAAGAAGTGATTAAACGACTGGTCGGAGAAGAAGGTATTTATGCTTTTGGAGAGAGAAGCCCGGGTAGGAAAGAGATAAAGCCCGGTGATTGGATTTGCTTTTATGCTGCTGGTGTGGGTGTGGTTGCTCATGCAAGGGTGAAATCCAAACCAAAAAGGAAACCACATAAAAAAATACAACATCCTGAGAGATATCCCTGGACTTTCGAATTAGAAGAAACTAAGCTTTATGCAAAGGATCCCGTTATACTTGATGTTAATTTAAGGAGAAAACTGGATGCATTTAAAAATAGGGATCCTGAAAAATACTGGGCTTGGTTTGTGCAAGCGACCCGCAAAGTTTCAAAGCATGATTTTATGGTTTTGACGAGACAATTGGAAGATTAATGAACTTAATCTTCATTAACCCCCTCAGTGTACTTAGTAAATTAGACAACCTATGTGGAGGTTATTTGATAATCTGTAAGAAAGTATTTGAAAAAAAGCCAGAAATATTTGTAGTAGCAACCAGTGATCTAAAGATTAAAAACTTAATCCAGGAACAAATTAAAAATAATACAAAAAGTTACTGGTTAGAACCCAAGAATTATGAACAATTTAGGAATAACTGGGAGCTTATTAGAGATGGGGATGACTAGACAGATGACAATAAAATTTTGGAGGAAAAATTATGCCTCAAGATGTTAAAATTTGGGA
>CAYQJV010000108.1:0-1531 GCA_964417925.1 uncultured bacterium
ACAACCACATCTGTAAATTTTTTAAAATCTTTTAAATTTTCTGTGTAAAGAATTGATATTTCATTCTCTAACATAGTAGCTATTACTACAACATCCCAAAAATTCACACCTTTTATACCCTTCTTAGAAGAAAGGATGAGGCCTTTTCTCAAAGCAAGCTCTGTGACAGGAAGGACAACGAATATGCCAGAGGATAACATTTGTTCAATTTCTTCCTTTGCTTCTTCTGGACTTAATGGTGCTTCTATACCTCCAAAGATTCGCGTAAGAGAAACATAAAACTCACCCACAATCTGGGTTGAAATAAATCCCTGAAGTTCCTTTCTCTTAATTTTCCCTATCAGCCGAAGAGCCTTTTTATGATTTATCCTTGTTGTATCAATCGAAGAGACAAGAACATTTGTATCCAAGAATATCTTACTCATAAAGGTCTTCTCTTGTAAATTCTCTTATCCCTAAAGCTCTTGGGCTTGGCCACTGTGTAGTTTTCTTTTGAATCCCCATGGTCTCTTGGAGCGCTCTTCTAATCAATTCTGTAACCGTGATATTTTTTCTTTTTGCCTCTTCTACTAAAGCTATTTTCTCCTTTAGGGGAATTCGTATAGTAATGGTGACCTTAGGTTCTATCCCTTGGTTAATTTTTGCTCTTGTTTCCATTTTTCACCCCCTAAAAATTGCACTTTTAGTATAATACAAATTTGCATAAAATCAAGTTTTTGGATCTATGTCTACATAAACAGGCTTTGCACTAAAATAGATTATGGGATTTACTGGTATTATACATGTGAGGTGGACACAAAATTTGGACTAGGTACAAACTTATATCACATCTTTAATTTTAAATTTTAAAGGAGAAGTTCAATGGTAAGAAGGAAGCATTCCGGCTTTCCACCTACGAAGTGGAGAAGCAATGGTAAAATAGTTGAATAAGTATAAGTAAAAAGGCGAATGTAAATATTTTATGTATCCGTTTAGGATCTTGGTAGAATCAAGGATTTCTTTATGGAACTGATTAAATGCGCTCTTATCAATATACCCACTCAAATCCTCAAACCTCTGCGTCTTATTTCCCTCACTTCCCATTTCCCCCATTTTACTATTTCCCTAATTTCATAGCACTATAATATCCCTAGATTTTTCAAGATGTCTATGCTTTTAAGGATGAATTCTTCTAAAGAAATTCCTTTTTGCAACAGAATATGTGTTTCTGGGTTATCAAGAGGATGTTCGTGATAAATACCACCCTCTTTATCTACACCATAAATTCTATTTTTACTAATAACCAGAGCCAAATTAAGTTTTTCCTTTTTAGAATTTAGGTATACCTGGATAAAAACATCGGATGAGTATCCAATTCTGGAAAATACAGTTATATCTGTATAATCTAATGAGAAAATTTCTAATCCATATTTAAGACACAATGAATATAATTGCTGTAAGAAATTACTAACTTTCATATTTTTCAAATTCTGTCAACTTTTTCTCTAAATATTTTATACCAGCAATAACATGTTCCCATTCCATGGCGTCA
>CAYQJV010000109.1:0-1514 GCA_964417925.1 uncultured bacterium
TGGAAGAGGGATATTGAGACAGGTTACCTGCGTGATTTTTATGTGAATAAACTTAAAAAAATGCTTGATAGTGGCCAGGTACTTGTTATCACAGGACCACGGCGTTCAGGAAAGACCTACATTATGCGCCAGCTGGCAAGCATTCTTGTGAAGAATGGAGTTTCGAGAAATAGAATTTTATTTATAAATTTTGAGGATCCTCGCCTGCCTGAACTTGATGCAAGGATCCTCCAAAAGATTTACGAAGCTTATCTTGAATATCTTTCACCAGAAGATAAGCCTTTTTTATTCCTTGATGAAATACAGGAAGTTAAAAACTGGGAAAAATGGGTATTGAGTATTCATGAGTTGGAGAGAGCCTATGTTATGCTCTCCGGTTCCAATGCTAAGCTTTTAAGCAGAGAACTTGCTACTCTTTTGACAGGCCGACATCTGGATATAAATGTTTTTCCTTTATCTTTCAAGGAGTTTTTGAAGTTTAGAGGCATTGAGTTGAAGGACAGGATGGAGCTGATAAACAATGAGTTAAAGATAAAATCTTTTCTACGTGAATATATGGAATTTGGGGGGTTCCCTGAGGTTGTTTTAAGAGAGAATAAAAAAGAGCTTGTTTTAAATTATTTTAAAGATATTGTCGAAAAGGATCTTGTGAGAAGATATAATGTCCGCAAGGTTGAAGAGATGAGATCGCTTTTGAGGTTTTATATAAGTAATGTATCCTCCTTGGTGACTTTTTCTTCTATGGAGAAGTTCCTGAGGATAAGGAAGGACACGGTGGAGAAGTTCTCGGGTTATTTCGAAAACGTGTTTCTTATATTTTTCCTTAAGAGATTTTCTTTTAAGGTTAAAGAGCAGGAAAAGAGTCCGAGAAAAGTTTACGCTGTTGACCCTGCGTTGCCCAATGTGATTGGATTCAGGTTCAGCGAAAATATCGGAAGAATCGCAGAGAATGTTGTGTTTCTGGAATTGCTGAGGAAGAAATTTCAGAATCCTGATATGGAAATCTTTTACTGGAAAGATGAGAAACATAGAGAAGTTGACTTTGTGGTGAAAAAGGGACAAGCCGTAGAGTCCCTGATACAGGTATGCTGGAATTTAGCCCACCCAAAGACTAAGGAGAGGGAAATTAAATCTTTAATAAAGGCCGGTGAAGAATTAAGATGTAATAACCTCATAGTTATCAATGCGGAGTTAAAGAGGGAAGAGGAAATCAACGGAAAGAAAATAAAGTTTATGCCATTGTGGGAGTGGATAGGCGTTAATAGTAAATGAGGGAGAAAAGAGCTTAAAAGTGGTGAAATCCATGTGCAAAGTTCTTTGTAGGCAGTACCTTAAAACTGTGCCTTATGGATGTTAATAACCTTTGTAAAAGACAGGGTAAGGCATCATTACAGATATCCTTTGTGTATAGAGAGGAATTCTGGAAGAGGAATTATGGGTGAGTTAGGAGCTTTTGTATTTTTTCAAGGATGGGCAGAAAGGGGGGGCACAATAAAAACAGGAGGGTGTTTATG